>NZ_JAUSUQ010000011.1 GCF_030814135.1 Caldalkalibacillus uzonensis
CGTCCGCCCGAAGGCTTCGGAAAGCTTCACGCGCTCGACTTGCATGTATTAGGCGTGCCGCCAGCGTTCGTCCTGAGCCAGGATCAAACTCTCCGTAAAAGTCATTCCCAAAGGAAAGAGCCTCGCACGCTTGTGCTTTGTTCAGTTTTCAAGGTTCTGTCTTGAAAGCGACATTTTTGATCATAACACAGTCAAACACAATGTGTCAATAAGCAATTTTTGCTATACCGCAAATCAAAACCGAGAGATAATATATCACAGCAAACAAATAAAATCAACAGCAACTTTTACCAAAATCGTTGGTGGAGCCAAGCGGGATCGAACCGCTGACCTCCACGCTGCCAGCGTGGCGCTCTCCCAGCTGAGCTATGGCCCCATAGCGTTTTCGATTAAAGGTGATGGTCGGGGAGACAGGATTTGAACCTGCGACCCCCTGGTCCCAAACCAGGTGCTCTACCAAGCTGAGCCACTCCCCGACAATGGTGCGCCCTGAGAGACTCGAACTCCCAACCTTTTGATTCGTAGTCAAACGCTCTATCCAGTTGAGCTAAGGGCGCACAGTTGCGTTACATTGTAATGTCGCTGACTACTAATGGTGCATCTTACAGGTATAACAAGTTCGCTCGCAAAGATGTAGTATCGCTCACTATTAATGGTGATTAATGGTGCCGAGGGCCGGACTCGAACCGGCACGGTTGTCACCAACCGCAGGATTTTAAGTCCTGTGCGTCTGCCAATTCCGCCACCCCGGCAAATATAAAAATGGAGCGGAAAACGGGATTCGAACCCGCGACCCCCACCTTGGCAAGGTGGTGCTCTACCCCTGAGCTATTTCCGCACACCAAGTTGCCAACCACAATGGCAAGACTACTGGTTAGCGTTCCATATATTTAATTAAGATGTGGAACAAGGAATATCACAAACATGGTGCGGGTGAAGGGATTTGAACCCCCACGCCCGTAAAGGGCACTAGACCCTGAATCTAGCGCGTCTGCCAGTTCCGCCACACCCGCATATATTTACATGGTGAGCCGCGAAGGATTCGAACCTTCGACCCTCTGATTAAAAGTCAGATGCTCTACCAACTGAGCTAGCGGCTCACATCTGTCTCAATGGACAAGTGATATAATAGCATGTCCTTCAGTCAAAATCAACCCCTTTTTTATTCCACTTATTTTCATAAACCAGGCACACATTTGTCAAATATAGATGAAATTAATCATGAAATTGCCGTAACCATTATGATATACTGGACCCAGGCAGGAGGGACAACAATGTTTGGAAAAGGTAAAATCAATATTATTCGCACATTTGCGCTAGGACTTGTTTTTGGCGGGATGATTGTCATGTACGGCTCGTTTCTCATGAATACACCATGGGCCATGTGGTTGTTTATGATCTTAGGGTTACTCATGGTGATCGCCAGCACGCTGGTGTATTTTTGGATCGGCTACATTTCTTCTACTAGAGCCGTATATGTGCTTTGCCCTAATTGTAATAAGCAAACAAAAATGCTGGGAAAAGTAGATGAATGCATGCATTGCAAGCAAAAGTTGACTCTGGATCCTCAGAAGGCGACAGATGTGAAAACAACGCCAATGAAGGAAACAAAATGATTGACAAACCATATACGTTAAACATACGCAAAGCAAAGAGGTCCGGCCACGGACCTCTTTAAAATTAATATCAATTTACTTGTTTGAGCAGTTTTTGTTTGTGCGTAGCCTTATCTTTACACTTTGCACAAAGTCCATATACTTCCATACGATGAAACTCCACATCAAATCCTGTTTTTTCAGATGCAACACGTTCTACATCGTATAAGCTCGGATAATGGAAATCCACAATTTTGCCGCATTCACGACAAATGACATGATAATGTTCCTCGACGTTGGCATCAAAGCGGCTAGATGCATCCCCATAGGTTAATTCTTGAACCAAACCAGCCTCTTTAAACAGACGCAAATTATTATAGACAGTGGCCACACTCATATTGGGAAACTGGCTGGCCAATGCTTGATATATTTCATCAGCTGTTGGATGGCTCATAGTATTAATTAAATATGATAAAATCGCATGACGTTGGGGAGTCATACGAACACCTTTTTTCTTCAACTTATCAAGGGCAATTGTTAATTGTTTGGACTCTGCCATAACGACATACACCTCATTTTTACCAAACACACTGCACACCATTTTATTTTACTAACATACTACCCATGATGTGCCTATTTGTCAATGTTGATCCCCCCAAAAACCGATAAATGATGCATGTCAAGCACAAACAAGGTACAACGATACTGGTGGATTTTCCATCCTTTTTCTCGATTAATACGGTCAATAACGGACTTGATCTTTCCCCTAACCTTTTGTACCTCTTGATCTTTAACGCCTAAAATTAAGGTGTCATTCCCTTGTTTCAAGAAGTTTCCTGTGCTTGCCAAATGGGTTGCCTTATATTTTCCATCCACCAGTTGCTGAATTACTTTGCTTCCATATCGCTGGTCAATGATACAGATTATGACCTTCATCCATCTGCCCACCACCGTTCCAATAGTAATAATAAAGCGCTAATATAGCGTATGACAGTGACAGGCAAATCATTAATGGGGCTGCATTATTTTGTCGAGAGTTAAGTTATTTCCACGGAAATAGTCTGTCCTCTTTTTCGACAAGTTATGTCTATGTCAGACAGGGGTATTCATTCACACATTGGGATACTCTTGGATCAATGGGTGAAGCATCACTTCATCTACAACCATATGTTTTGGCGCACTGGCCATATAGAGCACGGCATCTGCTACATCCTCGACTTTTAACCAGTCTTTTTTTTGCGGATCACCCTGGACAGTGTTATTAAAATACGTATCCACCATTCCAGGATTAATGGTGCCAACACGAATGCCCAATTTACGGACCTCCTGGGCAACAGACCCTGTAAATCCTTGCACTGCGTATTTAGAAGCGGTATAAGCAGCCCCTTTGGGGATCGTCCTTCTAGCTACGTCTGAAGCAATATTAATAATGGTTCCCTGTCCCCTTTCCTTCATGTAGGGCAATACCGCTTTTGTAAATAAAAACACCCCTTGAACATTGACTTCAAACAAACGCTGCCACTCCTCCAAAGAGGTTGCTTCTACATCTTTAAAAAAGCCAATACCTGCGTTATTAACCAAAATATCTATTTTACCGAAATGTTCAATGGTTTTGGATACACAATCATTAACCTCATTTTCCCGGGCCACATCCCCGCGAATCGCTAACACCCGGTGACCCAGATGCTCCAGCTCCTCTGCACTTTGTTGAATCTGTTCTGAACTGCCAAACAAAACAACCTGCACCTCGTGTTGGGCCAATTTAAAAGCCACGGCCTTTCCAATCCCACGGCTTGCTCCTGTCACAATAGCCACTTTATTTTTTAGCATACGATTAACCTCCTTATCCCTTCTAACTTACTAGTATACCTCATCACTGCCATGATACAATAATACACGCAACGAAAAGGAGGGTATATATAAAAATGAATGAGACCAGATCTTATTCACAATCCGAGGCATATTACCGCGAGGCATTGGAATATATTGTGGGTGGAGTTAACAGTCCCTCACGTTCCTATAAGGCCGTGGGCGGGGGAACACCCGTGTTTATGGATAGGGCAGAAGGGGCTTATTTTTGGGATGTGGATGGCAACCGTTATATTGACTACCTTGGTGCATTTGGCCCGATCATTACAGGACACGCACACCCCCATATTACACAGGCCATTGCCGACCAAGCAGCGAAAGGAACTTTATACGGCACTCCTACACCTTTGGAAGTAAAGTTTGCCAAAATGCTAAGGGAAGCGATTCCGTCCCTGGAAAAGATCCGCTTTGTGAATTCCGGAACTGAAGCCGTGATGACCACTATCCGGGTGGCCCGCGCCTATACCAACCGGACCAAAATCATGAAGTTTGCCGGATGTTATCATGGCCACTCCGATCTTGTGCTGGTTGCAGCTGGTTCAGGCCCCTCTACGCTAGGTATTCCTGACAGTGCTGGTATCCCGCACAGCATAGCCCAGGAGGTGATCACCGTCCCCTTCAATGACTTGGCCTCTTTTGAAGAAGCGCTGCACACCTGGGGGGAAGAAGTCGCTGCCGTCTTGATTGAACCCATTGTGGGCAATTTTGGCATCGTCATGCCAGAACCAGGTTTCTTGGAAGAGGTACATCGCTTGGCGCATCAAAAAGGGGCCCTCATCATTTATGATGAAGTAATCACCGCCTTCCGCTTTATGTATGGAGGTGCCCAAAATATTCTTAAACTTGAACCTGATTTAACTGCCATGGGTAAAATTATCGGTGGCGGAACACCGATAGGTGCCTACGGCGGGAGAAAATCGATCATGGAACAAGTTGCTCCGTTAGGCCCTGCCTATCAGGCCGGAACCATGGCTGGAAACCCTCTTTCTTTGGCAGCCGGTATTGCCTGCCTGGAAGTACTGCAAGAGAAAGGAACATATGATTATCTTGACCGCTTGGGACAAAAACTGGCCAATGGCATCATCAGCCTGGCTGAGCAGCACAACATCCCCGCTACCATTAACAGGTACAAAGGTGCCTTTACCGTTTATTTTGGTGTCGACCAGGTGAAAAACTATGAGGATGCCGCCAAAAGTAATGACCGTCTGTTTGCCACATTCTTTAAAGGCATGTTGAAGCAAGGTATCAACTTGGCCCCCTCCAAATACGAGGCCTGGTTCTTAACCATAAAGCACACGGAACAGGATGTAGAAGATACGTTACAAGCTGTCGCCAACACATTTAAAACAATGGCTTCACATGTTGATTAAAACACATGCACACACTATAATGGATGAGGATTTTCTAAGCATACTTATACCACCTTGTCAAAGAGGAGATTTCAAATTCCATGAGACTGGGAGCACGCATCATTAAGACAGGAATAGCGGTTACCTTGTCTTTGTATTTGGCCAGCATGTTCAATTTGGAACCGGTTATATTTGCGGCTTTAGCCGCGGTCCTGGCCATTCAACCTTCTTTATACCGTTCATGGCAAAATGTGCTGGAGCAACTGCAAGCTAATGTAATCGGAGCTGTAGTGGCTGTCTCCTTCACCTATCTATTGGGGAACGAACCTTTTGTTGTCGGTTTAGTGGTTATCATCGTCATTGCCATTAATCTGCGGTTGCGTTTTGAAAAAAGTATTCCCTTAGCCATTATTACTGTGATTGCCATTATGGAATCAACTGAAGGGAACTTCCTGCTGTTTGCTTTGGACCGCTTTTTACTTATCTTGCTGGGAATTGGCTCGTCGGTCGTCGTTAATGCTATTTTCTTGCCGCCTAAATATGAAGACCGCTTATACCGGGAATTAAATGAGGCCACTTATGACATTTTGTCTTATCTGCGCTCAAGTACATTAGATGAACTGGACGAGCGGAGATACCGGGAGGAAGTAAGGCGCCTCAAAGACCAGTTAATTAAAATTGACCAGATATATTTGTTATTCAAAGAAGAACGTACCTATTTCAGGAAAGTCACCTATAGCAAACAGCGGAAGCTGGTACTGTTCCGTAAAATGATTCACGCCAACCAAAAAGGGTTGGCCTTGCTTAAAAGCATCGAGAAACATAAATGTAACCTGGCCCAGGTCCCATTGGGATTAACAAAACTGCTGCAAGAAGAAATCGATATCTTAACCAATTACCACGAGCGAATTTTGTTAAAATATGAGCGGAAATTACGTTCACATCATCCCCATATGATTCCCACAGACGTATTTAGCGGCAGAGACCAGGTGTTAACCCAATTTATGTCCTTATATAAAGAAAATCAGGAACAACAAGATGAAGACTGGATTCATTTGTTTCCCCTTTTCGCCCAACTGATCGATTATGCTGACGAATTGGAACGCTTGGATAAATTGGTGGAAGCTTATTACTCCTTCCATGAGCAGAGACTTTAAAAAACCGGTCGTGTGGCATAAACACCGGACCGTTTTAACACATAATCACTCATCTTCAAGTTCTTGAATTCGATACAAACGATAATACACCCCTTGCCGGGCCATCAGGGACTCATGGGTCCCTTCCTCCACGATCTTCCCATTTTCAATCACCACAATCCGGTCAGCATGGGTAATGGTGGATAAGCGGTGGGCCACGATAAATGTGGTTTTGTTCTTGGCCAGTTTCTCAATGGCTTCCTGAATCATCCGCTCAGATTCAAGATCCAAAGCTGAGGTAGCTTCATCCAAAACTAAAACAGGGGGATTTTTAAGAAAAAGTCGGGCCAAGGCAATCCGTTGCTTTTGCCCACCGGATAATTTAATGCCCCGCTCCCCAATTTCTGTATCGTACCCATGGGGCAATTCCATAATAAATTGATGGGCATTGGCCGCTTCGGCCGCTCTGATCATCTCATCCTCTGAAGCAGCAGGATTGCCCATCATGATGTTTTCACGAACCGAATCACTGAATAAAATACTGTCCTGCAGCACCATTCCAATTTGCCCTCTCAAAGAACGCAACTGATAATCCCTGATATCCACCCCATCCAGGCGAATCGTCCCTTCTGTCACATCATAAAAACGGGGTAACAAACTGATTAATGATGACTTCCCTCCCCCGCTCATGCCTACCACTGCCACTGTTTCCCCCGCTTTGACACGCAAGTTGATATTCTTTAGTACAAAGGGTGAATTGTCATCATAGCGGAAGCTGACCTGTTCAAAACTGACATCCCCTTTAATATGACGAGCTGGTTTGGCATGGGGACGGTCCGTAATGTCATAGGGTTCCTTAAATAGCTCAAAGACTCGGTCCATAGAAGCAATCGCCTGCGTTAATATGGTGGAAGAATTGACAAAACGGCGCAGAGGACCATAGATTCGTTCCAGATACCCGTAAAAAGCAACCAATGCCCCCAAACTCAACTGATCATGAATGGCCAAATAACCGCCGTAGGAGAGCACTAATAAAGGTGCCAAATCAGTGATGGTATTGATCACGGCAAACGTTTTGGCATTCCAGCTGGTATGAGTCAAAGCCCGGCTCAAGAAATGATCATTCCGCTTAGCAAATTGCCGTTGTTCATGCTCTTCCAAGGCAAAGCTCTGGGTCACAGGCATGCCCTGCACCCGCTCATGGAGATGACCCTGCATCTCAGCCAAAGCTTGGGAGCGTTTCTTGGTCAACATCCTCAGCCGCTGGTAAAAGTACTTTACCGCAAAGCCATACAATGGGAACACAGCAATGGCCACCAGCGCCAGACGGGCATCCAAATAAAACATAATACCAATGGCAATAAACAAAGTAATAAAATCTAGCCATAAGTTCATCAAACCCGTCATGACGAAATTTTTTGTTTGTTCCACATCGTTGATCACTCTTGATATAATCTCTCCCGATTTATGGTTTTGATAATACCTGAGGGATAATTTTTGCAAATGTTCAAACAACCGGGCACGGATATCATATAAAATTTTATTGCCCACCCACTGGGCAAAAAATTGGCGGTAATACTCCACTGGTGCCCGAATCACGGTAAAGATAAAAAAGCTAGCCGCCATCACCAGGGCTAACTGGGTCAGTTTTTCCTCAATGCTCAATGTCTTGGTCTGAATTACTTCATCAATCACATACATGAGGATAAGAGGTAACAACATGGGAATGCCGAACTTCAAAATCCCAATCACAACGGTAATGCCAATCATCTTCCAGTATGGCTTGACAAATTGAAAATAGTGCTTAATGCTCTCCAACCGTCTTCCCCTCTATGTTCACAAATTTTATTTATAAAACAAAAACCGTTCGTACCAGCGCTCAATGTAATCTGCCTCAAAAGGCCCCTTTTGTTGATGTATTAGAGAGAGAAGCTCTTCCAAAGCCTGCTGTACCTTGCGCACGATGTGGTTCGGGTAGTTCAACTCTCGTTTGTGAAGTTGAAACTCTTCCTCATCTAAAATGACATAGGTCATGTCCGGAAACACTTTCACATCCAAGTCATAATCAATATATTGCAAGCAATTGTTTTTCCATTGGTATGGTGAGCCGATATTACAATAATAATACACACCATCTTCTCTTAACATACCAATCGTATTGAACCACTGCCCTTTCCCAAAAGTACAGATGGCCGGTTCCCGGGTTCGCCATTCCCGCCCGTCCGCTTCCCTCACCAGCACCCGATCATTGCCAACAATCCAGCTCTCTGAGCCGGTTTTGAGCACTGTTGACCGTTCCCAAACACGATGGACTGAGCCGTCATGTTTGAAACTGACAATCTCGATTTGCTGTCCTGGATGGGGGAAACTCATGGTAAACTCCTTCCAATACAATCAATGTTACTGATATTATACTCTTTATGTGGACAAACTGCTAATTTTTTTCGTGAAAAAGGGAGTGGCTTAATACCACTCCCCAAAAGCATTTTGGCGTTATAAACAGGTTCGCTGGAGTTATTGTTGTCTTTGTTGTTTCTTAGCCTCAGCTTGCTGGTTTTGCTGGCGGACTTGTTGAGCAGCGGTTTCAGCAGCAAACTCAGCTTGTTGACCGCGAGCAGCAGCTTGGTTTTGTCTTCTCACTTGTTGAGCATTGGTTTTTTGTTGATCGGCCACTTTTATCACCTCCACATGCCTTATGTTAGCCATGCGGATAAAAAATATGCATTGGGTCATCATAATCTTTGTCTGAGTTCCTTTTTGATTTTCTGGTGGGAGACAGGAAACGGATAGCGGTCCAGATTTCCAATCCGCTCCCAACGAGTTTCAGAGGCAAGACTCAGTCGGTTTTGCGCAGACTTTAGGGTACCTCCCAATGGCTCAGCTAATTGCAAACGATAAACTCTGATCTCCCAAATTAAATGGGTAAAAGTGTGCTGGACGAGCGGCCATTCCTCTACCGTTTCCGCCCTTAAACCATACGTTTCAAACAAATAGCGACTGATGGTTTCAGCAGGTTCATGCCCGTACCACTCCACATTAGGAAATTCATACAGCTTGGCCAGTAAGCCGCTGTTTGGTCTCTGGCGGATGAGCACCTGTTCCCCATCAGTCAAGACACCAGCAACCAGCTTTACCGTTTTTGGCTTCTTTTTCTTAGCCTTCACTGGTAGCTGAGACTGCACCCCTTGCTGGTAGGCCAGGCACACTTCATGGACGGGACAAGTCAGACAGTGGGGTGATTTAGGGGTACATACCAATGCGCCCAGTTCCATTAAACCTTGATTAAAGTATGAGGCCCGTCCCTCGGGGATTAAACACTGCACAATGGCTTCAACCAATCGACGCGTTTTTACTTTTTGAATATCCTCCTCAATATACAAAAGGCGTGAGATGACTCGCAGCACATTGCCATCCACAGCCGGCTCACGCTGCCCATAGGCAATACTCAAAATAGCACCGGCCGTATAAGGCCCAACCCCTTTCAAAGTGGAAATATCCTCACGGTTCTCAGGCACTTGCCCGCCATACCGCTCTTTGACCTCTTTCACAGCCTGATGCAGGTTGCGGGCGCGGGAGTAATAGCCCAACCCTTCCCAATGCTTCAACACTTCTTCCTCATCGGCTTCTGCCAGGGCTTCCAGTGTGGGAAAGCGTTCCATAAACCGCTTATAATAGGGGATAACTGTATCCACTTGCGTTTGCTGCAACATGACCTCAGAAACCCAGATTTTATAGGGGTCCCGGTCTTCCCGCCAAGGCAGCTGGCGCATATTGCGTTCAAACCAGTACAACAACTGCTTCTGAAACCTGTCGACCGGAAATGCAGCCAAATATTTTTCTGCCGCTTGGTCCAAATTGTTCCTCTCCCTTGTCAACTTTTTCGATATTCTTTACAATAGGATAAGATGATTACATACGGATGAGGTGTCTTGTCATGAATAAACTACTGGCCTTTATCGTTTCCATCATAATCGCCATCGCCTTAACCCTTGTGGTCGGCTTTGTGGTGGCCAGCATTAACGGGTACGAGTACAACTTCAGTGATGCCGTTCCCTATGGTGTTGTGCTGGGGCTTATCATTTATTTTTTTGGTTCTGTGGTTACAGCCAGCGAACAGTCTTAACAACGCCAAAAGAGCCTGACAGCAGGCTCTTTTTTCAATTATACCGTTTAACGTGCCCTATAAAATGTTGGTGACTGGAAGCTGAGATCTATTGCTTAGAATCTGTATTATCTTGGTCATTGTCATCCTCTTTTTGAACGGTGGCAATTTCATACTCCTCATGAAATTTTCCCGAAGCAATATGGTAAATTGCCCAGCAAATGGCACCGATAATGGAAACAGCCAAAATAATACCCATGATAAACATGGAAATAAAAGCTGGGCTGCTAAACATCACTGACATGTGCTTGTTCTCCCTTCAGTTTGGCTTGTCCCAGACACACTCATACTTTGATCTTCATTCACTCACTCATTTTATTATACCAGATCACGCAAAGCCTCTTCCAGATGGGGGAATTGAAACTTAAATCCAGCCTCAAGCAGCTTGTCAGGTTTGACACACTGGCCCTTCAAGATGAGATCAGACATTTCCCCCAATAACAGCTTAAGTGCAAAGCCAGGAGCAGGAAGCCAGTGTGGGCGTCCCAATACCTTGGCCACGGTTTGACCGAACGTTGTCATTCGCACCGGATGAGGCGCTGTTACATTAACAGGACCTTGAATATCCGAGTTAACCATGGCAAACGCAATGGCCCGGGCCACGTCCCGGATATGCACCCAAGATACCCATTGTTGTCCGCTGCCCAGCGTACCTCCTACAAACAAACGGTAAGGTAACAGCATTTTTTCCAAGGCTCCCCCTTTGTGCCCCAGCACAACCCCCAACCTCATTTTGGCCACACGGACTCCATAATGAGCGGCCTGATCCGCTTCTTTTTCCCAAGCCTGAGTCACCTCAGCCAAAAAATCAGCACCCGGCCCAGATTCTTCCGTAAATACATCCTCAACAGATGTGCCATAATAACCAACGGCTGAGGCGTTAATCAACACTTTGGGGTTCAGGTTTTGCTCCTTGATCAGACCGATCAAGTGACGGGTGGTTTCCACTCTGCTGCTTAAGATGCGTTTCTTGGCCTTGCTGTTCCAGCGCTGGTTGATCGTTTCCCCAGCCAGGTTCACCACCGCCTCCATCTCTGCCAAACTGACTGCTTCCCTTTGTGGAGGCCATGATACAAGCTGAACATGTTTGAAGTCGGGAACGGTCCGATACACGTCTGCTGAACGGGAAAACAGCACGACCTGATCCCCTTGCTCCAGTAAATAATGAATCAAAGCCCGCCCAATAAAGCCGGTTCCTCCCACAATAGCGACCCGCATATTCAGCTCTCCCCTTTTATAAGGATAACAACTTGCCAGATCATAATTATGCTATTTTTTCCTATAATGGTTTTATCTTCTTGAGTGACGGTTAACCGTATGTTACCATAAGTATAGCGGTTTTATATCCTGTGGGAAAGGAGATGGTGGGCGTAGGGAGAGAATTGACGGCATACACTGCATGCCGGCCAGAGGTAGAAGCGGCAGGAGCAACCTATATTGAAGAACCTTTGCATGTGGATGGCAACATTGTCTCGGCCCATGCCTGGCCTGATCTCCCAGGTTTTATGAGAGAGTTCTTAAAAAAATTGGGTGTCAAATAATGTTAGTATGTCAATATAAATCATTGGTGGCTGCCCTTTGGTTTGGAACGCAACCGGGGCAGCCACTTTTTTACCTGTACACACATTTTTATGACTGCCGAATTTCTCTCTTTTTTTCATATTCTACATTTCAGCCTCATATGCATTTACCATGTTATCTTTTATGGAGAGGAAGAGAAATTGTGCCTTATGAATGGGGAGTCGATTCGGCAGCACCTGTCACTGAATCCTTTTTTCAATGTGTCGTGGATCACTTTGGTTATCCCTCTTACTGGGGACGATATCTCACCACCGTGCCAAATGTCTCTGACGGACTCACGCGCCAAGAAATTGCCCTATTACGCGGACGAGGTGTAAAGATTTGGCCTATATATAACGAATTTGTTGATGCCATTGGTTACCGTAACGGGCGTGTAGCTGCGCGCAACAGTATTTATCATGCCCAACGTTTAGGCATACCGGAAGGAATCATGCTCACCGCCAACCTGGAATATGCCATCGATGAAGCCTGGATCAGAGGATGGGTCGATGCCATCTATCCAAGTGGTTACCGGCCGGGTCTATATGGAGACCCTGCTGAAGGTGACTTTTCCACTGCTTATTGCCAGGCCGTCCAGAACAGCAATCTGGTTGCCGCACAGGCCATCATTTGGTCGAACATGCCCAGACCCGGTGTCACACGCAGGGCAGAAGCACCAGCCTATCGGCCAAGCATGCCTCCGTGTCAAGCCAATGTATGGGGGTGGCAATATGGTTGGGATGATCCAACATGCAACATGCCGATCGATTCAAACCTCATCGACTCAAAACTGATGCAGTATTTGTGGTAATTTGATTTGAAACAGGAGAGTTTCCGTAACTCACAAAGTTTCTACGTTACCCACCATCAATATCTTGATTCTCCTTTTTGGCGCACTTCTGCTAACAGATCAACCACATGAATTGCCTTCATGTGATCGGACAGCCCTGCACGCTGGATACCTGCTTTCATCTGTAATAAACAGCCAGGATTTGAGGTCACCAGGATATCAGCTTTCGTGGCTCTCACATGTTTCATCTTTTCATCCAATATGCGTGCTGACATCTCGGGTTGCGTCAGATTGTAGATGCCAGCTGAACCGCAACAACGGTCCGCTTCAAACAGCTCAACATAAGTCGCTCCCTTGATTTGGCGCAACAATTGGCGCGGCTGTTCCTTGACTTGCATCACATTCTGCAAGTGGCACGAGGCTTGATAAGTAATTCTTGCTTCAAGTGTTCCCCACTTTTCCACTGGACCATGATCAAGCAAAAGTTCACTGATATCTTTCACCCGCTCTGAAAACCAGCGGGCCTCTTTCGCTTCACATTCATCCTCTAACAAATGCTCATACTCCTGTAACAAAGCCCCGCATCCTCCCGCATTAGATACAATGTAGTCCACCTCTCTTTGTTTAAAAGCCTGGATATTCTGACGGGCCAATGAGCGGGCCATCTCCCGTTCTCCGCTATGAGCGTGCAAGGCCCCACAACAGGTTTGTTGCGGAGGAATAACGACGTCAAACCCTGCCTCACTCAGCAGTGTAACTGTATTTATATTAGTTTCAGTAAACAACACATCCATGACACACCCTCTGAACAGACCCACTGTTCCTTTCTTTTTCCCTTGGGCAGGGATAAAGTTACCCAACTGTTCGGCTACACCCTTGGACGCAGCGGCAGGCATCACCGCCTCCATCTCCCTTAAATAGGATGGCAAAAGTTTTAGGAACCCAAGCTTGCGCAACAGCCATTGCAAACCCGTTTTTTGGTAGATGATCAGCAATCGTCCCAGCCAGCGCAACCGCTTGGGATGGGGAAATAGGAAGTGGAAAAAGAAGCGTCGCAAAACCCGCACCCAAACCTTATGGCGGGCATGATCTTCCAGTGCATCGCGCGCTTGCTCCAAGAGTTCCCCATACTTAACACCAGCCGGACAGGCTGGCTCACAAGCCCGGCAACCCAGGCACTGATTAAGCTGATCTTCTAACTGCTTTCCATTCTGCAGGTGACCGTCAACAGCGGCTTTCATCAAGGCAATCCGTCCCCGGGGAGAAGATGCTTCCCGGCCTGTCTCCCTGTAGGTGGGACAGGCCGGCAGACAAAAACCACAGCGCATACAATTGGATAATTCGTCATAATTGAGCTTGTCCTGCAGACGCCGTGTGACCGGAGTTTTTTCAACTTGAGGCATTTTGCCTTGAATCTCCTTTGTCTTCATCTGTTAATCACCACTCTCTTGCGGGTTTGGCCGGCAAACATTTTTCCAGGGTTTAGAATGTTTTTCGGATCGAATGCCCGTTTAATCCCTTTCATCACCTCTATACCAGCCGGGCCCACTTTCCATTCCAAAAAAGGAGCCTTGACGATACCTACACCGTGTTCGCCTGTAATGGTTCCTCCCAGCTCCAATGCAGCGGCAAAAATCTCTTCAAACGCTTCTTCCACCCGTTCAATTTCGTCTTGATCCCGGGCATCGGTCATACATGTCGGATGAAGATTGCCGTCACCTGCATGGCCGAAGGTACAGATACGGACGTTATATTTGGCGCCAATCTCTGCAATTTTTTCCACCATGGTCGCAATCTGGGAGCGTGGTACTGTAGCATCTTCCAAAATGGTGGTCGGTTTAAGGCGTGCCAAGGCGGACAAGGCACTGCGGCGTGCAGTCATAAGTTCCTCTGCTTCCCGCATGTCTTTGGCCACTTTGATTTCCCGCGCTTCTTCCATACAAATTGCCCTCATTTTTTCCATATCCTCTTCCACCACAGCAGGATGTCCGTCCTGTCCGATCAATAAGATGGCCTTCATGTCAGTGGGAAGGCCGATCTTAGCATAGTCTTCTACCACCAAAATGGTGCCATGATCCATAAACTCCAGCGTACTGGGAATGATACGGGCAGCGATAATTTTGGAGACCGTCCGGGCAGCAGCATACATATCATCGAAATAGGCCAACATCACGCTTGTGGCCTGCGGTTTAGGCAAAAGCTTCACCGTTGCTTCTGTGATGACAGCTAAGGTGCCTTCAGACCCGACCAGCAATTTCGTTAAATCGTAGCCGGCCACATCCTTCATCAATTTGCCTCCCGTATGAATCACTTCCCCGTTGGGCAAGACAGCTGTTAAACCGATCACATAATCCTTTGTGGTGCCATATTTCAGTCCGCGAAGCCCCCCGGCACACTGGGCAATATTTCCACCTAACGTAGAGACCAACATACTGCCTGGGTCAGGGGGGTAAAATAATCCTTTAGCTTCGACTGCTTGATGCAGCGCTTTGGTGGTGAGACCGGTTTCAAAAGTAGCTGTTAAGTTTTCCTCATCAATTTCCAGCAAACGGTTCATACGTGTGGTCACCAGGACCACCCCACCATGGACCGGAACGGTGCCACCGCACAAATTGCTGGCCGCCCCCCTGGTGTAAACAGGGATCTCATACTGATGACATATCTTCAACACGGCACTGACTTGGTTGGTCGATTGCGCATAGATCACTGCCTCAGGCATGGCCTGCAGCATGGGTGTAGCATCATAGGAATGACTGAGCAAACTTTCCTCATCGTCAAAATAAGCACTAACCCCGGCTGCTTCAATGAGCTTGGCACGAATCTCCCCAGTAATGCGACGCAATTTTTATTCATCTCCTTTTTGTCAAACCTTAAAAATACATATATCGGGCCATTGTGTATAAATCAGGTCATATGATGATTTTGGCCGACACAAAATGAGTATGCTCTCCACCATGATTATAGCTGAACCCAAATGTGTTGTAAATTCATTCTTGCTTGATCTGTCAAACAATCATTATTTTTTTAAAAAAGAGATTGAAATCAATGTGACATTTTTTTATGATTATTTATACATCTGATGACCTTATCATACTATGGGTGGTTTGAAAGCTTAACCCAGAGAAGGAGGTGAAAAACAAACATTAATTTTAAATAACAATTTGAAAGCGTTCTAAATGTGCCGTCTGTCTTTGCCACGGACCTGTTTTGTCCAAACTGAATAACTTAAGGAAGTGAATTGATGTGAGCGTTGGTTTATTATCCCTGTTTGCATTGACACCTATCGCCACTGTATTTATTTTTCTCGTCATTTTAAAATGGCCAGCCAAAAAAGCCATGCCACTGGCCTACATCATAACCGTACTTATGGCGCTGATCATTTGGGGTACACCCTCAAACAAAGTATGGGCTGCCTCCGTTCACGGACTGGTCACGGCATTAAACATGCTGTTTATCGTTTTTGGGGCTATATTGCTCCTTAATACGTTAAAAGAAAGCGGTGCCATCCAAGCCATCCGTAAAGGTTTTACTGATATTTCTCCGGACCGGCGCATCCAAGCCATCCTCATTGCTTGGCTGTTTGGTGCGTTTATTGAAGGATCAGCCGGGTTTGGCACTCCTGCAGCCATTGCAGCGCCATTGCTTGTTGCCATTGGCTTTCCGGCTATGGCTGCGGTCTTGGTGGCACTGATTATTCAAAGCACACCCGTTTCTTTTGGAGCTGTAGGAACACCTATTCTGGTCGGTGTCAACAGCGGCCTTGACGGGCAAGAAAATGTACTAGCAGCCATTGGCTCAACACCTTTTTCAGAATATTTATTTCAAATTGGGGTTAAAGTGGCCATGATTCATGGTTTGGTTGGCGTATTGATCCCCTTGATCATGGTCGGGATGCTGACCCGCTTCTTTGGTGCATCACGCTCTTTTACAGAAGGGTTAAAGGTGTGGAAGTTCGCCCTGTTTGCGGGAGTGGCATTTACCGTTCCCTACTATTTGGTTGCCTTGTTGTTCGGTCCTGAGTTTCCGTCATTACTAGGGGCTTTAATTGGTTTATTGATCGTCGTACCCGCAACTAAAGCTAAATTATTTATGCCCAAAGAAACATTCGATTTTGAAGAACGCAGCAAGTGGGAATCCCAATGGATTGGTAAATTAAATGAGGTTTCCCAGCAATCAACCGAAACGCCTGCCATGTCCCTGTTAAGAGCTTGGGCCCCTTATATTATCGTTGCCGGTTTGTTGGTTATCACACGAACCGTTGATACGGTTCAGGCTGCATTGCGGCACGAGTATGTGACTCTTTCAATTACCGATATCTTTGGTTCAGGTATTTCAACTTCGTCTCAACCGCTTTATTTACCTGGATTTATCTTTATCGTGGCTTCTTTAGCTACCTACTTCATCCATAACATGTCCAAAAACGGACATTACATCCGGGCCTGGTCTGATTCGTTGAAGACCACGTTTAGTGCTGCTGCAGCCCTGATATTTGCTGTCCCCATGGTGCAGGTGTTTCTCAATTCCGCGACAGATGAGCTGGCCAGCATGCCGCTTGTTTTGGCAGAAGGGGTCTCTAATATGGTCGGGGGTTTATGGCCAATGTTTGCCCCGGCCATCGGTGCACTGGGCGCGTTTATCGCAGGCAGTAATACGGTCAGCAATATGATGTTCTCGTTATTCCAGTTTGGAACAGCTGAAAGTATTGGACTCGGAGCGACCGGGGCAGGCATTGTCGTGGCCTTGCAAGCAGTCGGGGGGGCTGCCGGAAATATGATTTGTGTCCACAATGTGGTCGCTGCTTCAGCCACCGTTGGTCTCGTGGGACGTGAAGGGGATTTGATTCGCCAAGCTTTAATCCCGATGACCTATTATATTCTTGCCACTGGTGGATTGGGTATGGCTCTGATTACCGGCGGGGCGAACCCCTGGTACTTGGCTTGGCTGGTCATCATCGGTTTATTCCTGGCCTTCATGCTTACCAACAAAGGTGCAGCTGGTGAGCAGAACATAAGCCACTCTCTTCAAAAATAACATCAGATCGACAATGGAGGATCCATTTTTTTCCCTTCCCTGGTCCGTAGAGACGGCCCAGGAAATTGTGTTCCCACCGCCACCTCTATTGTGATCATTTCCGTCATTGGTTACAATAAGAGTATGTAGGTTATTCCAGGGGTGGCGTTATGGGATATAAACGTGTCAGAACAAAAAAAATCTATGAAATTGTAGCTGAACAGTTAATAGAGATGATCAAAAGCGGGGAATTAAAACCTGGGGATAAACTGGATTCGGTTGAACAGCTGGCCAAAAACTTTAATGTTGGCCGTTCAGCCATTCGGGAAGCATTAAGTGCATTGAGGGCCATGGGCTTGGTGCACATGAAGCAGGGAGAAGGAACTTTTGTCAATGCCTATGACTTTTCCAAGCTTTCCTTGCCCGCTACACCGGCTATTTTACTAGATAACAAGAGCATGCTGGAGTTTTTTGAAGTGCGCAAAATCATTGAAACAGGGGCCGCAAGTCTGGCAGCAACCAAACGGAAGGAGTCCGATTTAGCCCAGATGAAAGCGGCCCTGGACGAAATGAGCCGAGCGGCAGGAGATGAAGATCTCGGGGAAAAGGCCGATGTCAAATTTCATCTGGCAATCGCAGAAGCGTCTCAAAACAGCGTTTTAGTCAAGCTCATGAACCAAATTGCCGATACGATGGTAGAAACCATGAGGGAAAGCCGGCGCATCTGGCTCTATGCGGAAGAATCCACCTTTGAACGATTATATCAAGAGCATGTTTCCATTTATCAGGCCATTGTTGACCGCAATGCGCCACTAGCTGAACAGCTGATGCTTGCCCACCTCGTCAAAGTTGAAGAGGTATTGATTCGTTTTAACAAAGATCTTGAACATACAAAAACAGAATAAATAAACATAATTCCCAGGCTATCTTTCAAAAAGCATAGGTTTCACTTTTTCTAAGCTTCTCGTGTTGTTTTGTTCTTCTTTTTTGAACAATCATCAGATGATCATACTTTTAAATCTCAACTGAGGAGGGATTTGACATGCGCGTTTCTCTGTTCATCACCTGTCTTTCAGATTGTTTTTTTCCACGTGTAGGCCAGGCGGTCGTTCATTTATTGCGCCGTCACGGCTGCGAGGTAGATTTTCCTCTCGAACAGGTCTGTTGCGGTCAGCCTGCCTATAACAGCGGTTACCATGAAGAGGCCCGGACAGCAGCCAAACAACTGATCCGCGCCTTTAAAAACGCTCAGTACGTGGTGTCCCCTTCTGGTTCCTGTGCAGCCATGATTCGCCATTATTATCCTACTTTGTTTGCAGCCGACGACGAGTGGCGTGATAAGGCCCAGCAATTTGCCGACAAAGTTTATGAATTCTCTCAATTTATGGTTAATATTCTAAAAGTTAGCTCTGTTGATGCCTGTTACGAAGGCAGAGCCACCTATCATCATTCCTGCCATATGATGCGGGGCCTGGGTGTCTCGGGCGAACCCCTTCGACTTTTACAATCCATCAAGGGATTAGAAGTCGTGGATCTGCCTTATCATCAGGATTGCTGCGGGTTTGGTGGAACTTTTGCCGTGAAGATGAAAGAGATTTCTGAACAAATGGTGGATGAAAAAGTGGAACATATCCTTGCTACTCAGGCCAATATTTTGGTTGGTTCTGATATGGCCTGCCTGATGAACATCCAAGGGCGTTTGAGAAGACTTGGATATCCTGTCCAGGTTTTTCATGTAGCCGAACTGTTATATGAGGGGGTGCAGCGCTATGAGTCTCTCCAATCCTCTGCCATTTAAACAACGAGTGGAACAAGGGCTGAATGATCCCTT
This sequence comes from Caldalkalibacillus uzonensis, assembly GCF_030814135.1. Taxonomy (NCBI): domain Bacteria; kingdom Bacillati; phylum Bacillota; class Bacilli; order Caryophanales; family Bacillaceae; genus Caldalkalibacillus; species Caldalkalibacillus uzonensis. The sequence goes on from NZ_JAUSUQ010000011.1 coordinate 19,303, forward strand.
CCTGCGCCAGTCCTTAAAAAACGCCCAAGCCCGTTTCCGGGAAGGAAAACAAAGAGCTGCTCAGATTTTGGGCAATCTTGAGGAATGGCGGACACGGGCAGAAGCGATTCGCCACCATACCATTGAACACCTCGATTACTATTTGGACCAATTCGCCACCAATGTGGAAAACAACGGTGGCACCGTCTTTTTTGCCGAGACAGAACAGGAAGCGGTGGATTACCTCATCCGTCTGGCTAAAGCAAAGCAGGCCAAAACTGTGATTAAGTCCAAGTCGATGGTCTCCGAAGAAACGCATGTAAACAAGCGCTTAGAGGAAATTGGAGTAGAAGCCATTGAATCGGATCTCGGAGAGTACATCATTCAGTTGGCTAAAGAGATGCCTTCTCATATTATTGCCCCGGCTATTCACAAAAACCGCAGACAGATTGCCCAGTTGTTTGCAGAAGTGGCCGGGAAAGAACTGCCCGAAGACACTTCGGCTTTAACCCGCTTTGCCCGCCACCAGTTGCGGGACAAATTTTTAAACGCGGATATAGGTATCAGCGGCTGTAACTTTGCTGTGGCAGAGACCGGCTCTATCGTCCTGGTCAGCAATGAAGGCAATGCCCGACTGACCACGACTTTGCCCAAAACCCATGTTGTCATGATGGGCATGGAGCGCATTGTGCCCACCTGGGAAGATCTTGATGCCGTGCTTTCTCTTCTGCCGCGCAGTGCCACCGGCCAAAAAATAACCAGCTATGTAACAGCACTAACCGGTCCCCGGCGGGAAAATGATCAAGACGGACCGGAAGAGATGCATGTGATTATCGTGGACAATGGCCGTTCCAACGCGTTGGGCACAGAGTACCAAAGCATTTTGCACTGCATCCGCTGTGGTGCCTGCCTGAACGTCTGCCCTGTTTACCGGCACATTGGCGGCCATGCCTACGGCGGTGTTTATACCGGCCCCGTGGGCGCAGTTTTAACCCCCATTTTAGAAGGATTTGATGAATGGGAAGAACTCCCTTACGCTTCCAGTCTGTGCGGTGCCTGTACGGAAACGTGCCCTGTCAAAATCCCTCTGCACGATATGCTGATTGATCTGCGCCGGGATGAAGTAGATGAGAAGCGGAGTCCTGGCGTGGAACGGTTTATTTTTCGTTTGTTCGGCACGGCGATGAACAACCCTGCCCTCTACCGGCTGGGATTAAAAATGGCCAAACATCTGTTAAAACCATTTGCTGATGATGAAGGATTCCTGAACAAGGGGCCAGGGCCATTAAAAGCATGGACCGAGGAACGCGACTTTCCTGCACCAGCTAAAGAAAGTTTCCGGGAATGGTGGCAGCGGGCAGGACGGTACGGAGGTGATCCCGATGGCAGATAGACAGGCATTTTTGCAGAAGATTGCCCATAAACTGGGACGTCCCACACCTACACAGGTCAACCGTCCCCGCTGGACCCGTCACCCTTGGGACCATCTGTGCCAAGGCCTTACTCAAAGCGAGCTGGTAGATCAATTTGAACAAGAACTGAGCGCTTTAACCGGTGAAGTGGTACGCATTTCTACCCTGCAAGAGCTGCCTGAAGCAGTGAGCCGTTGGATTCAAGAGGAGGGCTGTAAGCGAATCGTGGCCTGGCAGCATCCTTCTGCTGCAGGACAAGTCCTTACCGAAACCTTGAACCAGTTAAGAGACATCCACACCACCTATTGGTCGTCCTCAGCCGGACGGGAGGCCCTTATTGCCGCAGCCGAACAAGCCGATTTAGGATTGGTGGTGGCTGAGCACGGCCTGGCAGAAACAGGCACTGTTGTGCTCTATAACCGGGGAGAGCAAGGAAGATTGGTCAGTTTGTTGCCCACTACTTGTGGCGTGATCCTGCACGGGTCACAAATTATCCCGCGACTCACCCAAGTGTTAAGCCAGTTCAAAGGGATTGTCCCAGATTATTCCTGCATTAACCTTATTACTGGGCCCAGCCGCAGTGCTGACATAGAAATGGATCTGAGCATCGGCGTTCACGGTCCAGGACGTATTGTTGTCTTTCTCATTGACGATCATCTGTCGTAAAATGGTGATAAAAGGTCTCTGACAAAGGAGATGAGTCCATGGCTAAACCGTACGTGTTTATTACCATGCAAATTCCGAATGAAATCGTTTCTCTTCTGGAAAAAGTAGCTCACGTAGGCATGTGGGAAGCCGATATTCCCTGCCCCAGGGATAAATTGCTGGAAGAGGCGGCCAAAGCGGATGCTCTGTTCACCATGGTGGTGGACCGCATCGACGAAGAAGTGTTAAGGACCGGACAAAATTTGAAACTGGTGGCCAATATGGCCGTCGGCTATGATAACATTGACCTTAAAACAGCCAAACAACTTGGCATTATGGTGACCAATACCCCCGATGTACTCAGTGAAGCGACAGCAGACCTCACCTTTGCTTTGCTGATGGCCACCGCCCGCCGTCTGGTAGAAGCCTCCCTGGCCTTGTATGAAGGCAAGTGGACTTCATGGAGTCCAATGTATATGGCTGGGCAGGATGTGTACGGCAAAACGCTGGGCATTGTGGGCATGGGCCGCATAGGGGAAGCAGTTGCCCGCCGGGCCAAGGGGTTTGACATGGAGATTCTATACCACAACCGCCATCGCAAACCAGACGCAGAAGAAAAGCTGGGAGCCACCTACTGTTCTTTTGAACAGCTCTTGCAACAAGCCGATTTTGTTGTATCTTTGGCTCCGCTGACCCCGGAAACCCGCCATTTGTTTGGCCGGCGGGAATTTGAATTGATGAAAAAGACAGCCATTTTTATTAATGCTTCCCGCGGACCTGTTGTTGATGAAGATGCCTTATATCATGCCTTGAAAGAGAAGCAAATTTGGGCAGCAGGATTAGATGTGTTTCAACAGGAGCCCGTGCCCATTGACCACCCCCTGCTCACCTTGCCAAATTTAGTTCCCCTTCCCCATATCGGCAGTGCCAGCATCCCGGCCCGGATGGCTATGGCTCGCCTGGCAGCTGAAAACATCATGCTAGGGCTGTCCGGCCAAAAACCCAAAACACTGATTGATGAAGCGATGTGGACCAGCCACCGCTCCCGCTAGTTCATTCCAAATCAGCCCCCCGTATGGCGGCCGCTAAACAACGGCTGCCATTTTCCTATTTAATTCATATCATTTTGCGATCATTATGATCGAAATTATATATTGTAAAGATCAATCAAATTGCTCTATAATGGTAAAAAAATCTGACAAATATCAAACAACAGTGGGAGTGGAGCTCATGAGACAGAACGGACTGCCTGAAAAACAGGGACTTTATGATCCCCAATTTGAACACGATGCCTGTGGAATCGGCTTTTTAGCTCATATGAAAGGTAAAAAATCGCATGCCATCGTGCAAGATGCGTTACACATGTTACGCAATTTAGACCACCGGGGCGGACAGGGGGATGAACCGACCACCGGAGATGGGGCCGGTATTTTGCTGCAGATTCCCCATGCCTTTTTAGTCAAGGCCTGTTCCCAGGAAGGTATCAACCTTCCCGCTCCCGGCGAATATGGTGTGGGCATGATTTTTCTCCCTCATGATGATGAAGTGCGCAGTCAATTTGAATCCATCGTAGGACGGATCATAAAAGAAGAAGGGCAAACCTTGCTTGGCTGGCGTACGGTTCCCGTGGAAAACGAATTTTTGGGCCAAAGAGCCAAAGCCGCCCAACCGTTTATCCGTCAGGTATTTATTGGCCGCAGTGCTGATCTGACAGATGATCTGGATTTTGAGCGCCGCCTGTACGTGATCCGCAAACGGGCAGAAAACGAAATCGGGGCTCTTGAAGAGGTCAAAGACCATCCCTTCTACGTTGCCAGCCTGTCCAGCCGGACAGTTGTCTATAAAGGGATGCTCACTTCTGACCAGTTGGACCGTTTTTACCTGGATCTCAAAGACCCGGATGTCACCACGGCAGTCGCTATGGTGCACTCCCGGTTCAGTACGAACACTTTCCCCAGCTGGGAGCGTGCCCATCCCAACCGCTATACCATTCACAACGGGGAGTTTAACACTTTAAAAGGCAATGTGAACTGGATGCATGCCCGTGAAGCCGTATGTGAATCCCCTTATTTTGGCCAGGACATGGAAAAAATCCGCCCCGTCATTGATCAGGATGGCAGTGACTCTGCCATGTTTGACAATGCCTTGGAGTTCTTGATGTTATCGGGACGTTCTCTGGCCCATGCCGTGATGATGATGATTCCGGAACCGTGGGTTCATGATCAGCATATGGATCCGGAAAAACGGGCCTTTTATGAGTATCACAGTTGTTTGATGGAACCATGGGATGGACCGGCTGCCATTGCTTTTACGGACGGAAAACAGGTGGGCGCTTGTCTGGACCGCAACGGCTTGCGTCCTGCCCGCTATTATGTCACTAAGGATGAGCGGGTGATTATGGCTTCTGAAGTCGGTGTCTTGGACATCCCGGAAGAGAATATTGTGCTTAAAGAACGGTTGCATCCTGGCCATATGCTGCTGGTTGACCTGGAAGAGGGACGCATTGTCTCCGACCAGGAACTAAAACAACAAATCGCCACAGAACACCCTTACCAGGAGTGGCTGGATGAACATTTAATTGACCTGGATGAGCTTGAAACGAACAATCCTGAAATGCCCCAAGCCGATTTTGACAGCTTAACCCAGCGTCAAAACGCTTTTGGCTACACCAAAGAAGAACTGGATAAAATGATCAAACCAATGGTGGAGGGTGGCGAAGATCCAGTCGGATCCATGGGCTATGATGCCCCCTTGGCGGTGTTGTCTAAAAAGCCACAGCTCTTGTATAACTATTTCAAGCAAATGTTTGCCCAGGTAACCAACCCGCCTATTGATGCCATCCGCGAGGAAGTGGTCACAGCGGTCAGCACCACTATCGGTCCGGAGCGCAATTTGCTCCATCCTGAACCGGAAAGCTGCCGCCATATTCGCCTGGAGACACCGATTTTGACCAACGAACAGCTGGCTCGCCTCCGGGCCAACACCCGCGAAGGGCTCAAGGCAGCCACACTGCCTATCACGTTCCCTGTCGCTGAAGGTGAACAAGGCCTGGAAAAGGCTCTGCAAGCCTTATTCCAAGCAGCGGATAAAGCGTTGCAAAGCGGTGCAAGCCTCCTGATTTTGTCTGACCGCAATGTGGATGAAGCGCATGCTGCTATGCCTGCGCTCTTGGCTGCTTCAGGTTTGCACCATCATCTCATCCGTCAGGGCACACGCACCAAAGCCAGCATCATTGTCGAATCTGGAGAGCCGCGGGAAGTCCATCATTTCTGTGTGCTCCTGGGTTACGGCACTGATGCAATCAACCCGTATCTTGCCTTTGAATCTATTGAATATATGGTTGAAAATCAAATTCTGAAAGACATCACGGTGGAGCAAGCCATTGCCAAATATATTAAAGCGGCGACCAAAGGGATTCTCAAAGTCATCTCCAAAATGGGGATCTCCACCATCCAGAGCTACAAAGGCGCACAAATCTTTGAAGCGATCGGTATTGCCCAGACTGTGATCGACAAATATTTCACCTGGACCACCTCCCGCCTGGGCGGCATCGATCTCGACATCATCGCCAAAGAGGCCTTGCTCCGCCATGAACGGGGCTATGGAGATCCTGAACAGGCCCAGCAGCTGGACAGTGGAGACGACTTCCAGTTCAGACGCAATGGCGATACGGAGCACATGTTTGAACCCAAGGTGATCCACCAGCTGCAAAAAGCTTGCCGTAACAACGATTATGAGGAATACAAAAAATTTGCCGAACTGGCCAACAGCTTCCATGAGAAACAAAACAGCTTGCGCGGTCTGCTTAAGTTTAAAACAGACCGGCAGCCCGTCCCCTTAGACGAAGTAGAGCCGGTCGAATCCATCTGCCGCCGCTTCAAAACGGGCGCCATGTCCTATGGGGCTTTAAGCAAGGAAGCCCATGAAGCTCTGGCCATTGCCATGAACCGCATCGGTGGCAAAAGCAACTCCGGTGAAGGGGGAGAAGATCCGGCCCGCTTCACCCGTGACAAAAACGGTGACTGGCGCCGCAGTGCGATCAAGCAGGTTGCATCCGGCCGCTTTGGGGTGACCAGTCATTACCTGACCAACGCCGATGAGATTCAGATCAAAATGGCCCAAGGAGCCAAGCCGGGCGAAGGGGGACAATTGCCGGGGAACAAAGTGTATCCGTGGATTGCAGAAGTGAGAGGTTCTACCCCGGGTGTCGGACTGATTTCACCGCCTCCGCACCATGACATCTACTCAATTGAAGACCTGGCCCAATTAATTCATGATCTGAAAAATGCCAACCCTCAAGCCCGCATCAGCGTCAAGCTGGTTTCTGAAGCGGGAGTAGGCACTGTGGCAGCCGGAGTGGCTAAAGGCCGGGCCGATACCGTATTAATCAGCGGCTATGACGGCGGTACAGGTGCAGCAGCCAAAACGAGCATTAAGCACGCCGGTTTACCCTGGGAACTGGGATTGGCTGAAACTCATCAAACGCTGGTCCTGAACAATTTGCGTGACCGCATTGCTGTTGAAACTGACGGTAAAATGATGACGGGGCGTGATGTGGTTATTGCCACCCTGCTGGGAGCCGAGGAGTACGGCTTCTCTACCGCTCCTTTGGTGGTGCTCGGGTGCGTGATGGCCCGTGTCTGCCACCTGAATACATGTCCGGTAGGAGTAGCCACCCAAGATCCTAAACTGCGGGAACGCTTCAAGGGTGATCCGGAATACATTGTCAACTACATGCGCTTTATCGCCCAAGAGGTCAGAGAATTAATGGCCCAGCTCGGCTTCCGCACCATTGATGAAATGGTGGGCCGCACCGATGTGCTTGAGCCGAAGCAAGCCATTGACCACTGGAAAGCCAGCGGTCTTGATCTGTCACCGCTGCTTTACCAGCCTCCGGTGGAAGGCCAGCACAAACGTTACAACTCTCAAAGACAGGATCATGGTTTAGATCAAGCGCTGGATAAGCAGCTGATAGAACGCTGCGGACCGGCCCTGGAGAAACAAGAAACAGTGGAAGCCTCTTTCCCAATCAAAAACACCAACCGTGTGGTAGGCACCATGCTGGGACATGAAGTGACGAAGCGTTACGGTGCTGAAGGCTTGCCTGAAGATACGATCCGCCTGCACTTTACCGGTTCAGCCGGCCAAAGTTTTGGCGCTTTTGTACCCAAAGGGATAACCTTAACCCTGGAAGGAGACGCCAACGACTACTTCGGCAAAGGACTGTCCGGCGGCAAGCTCATTGCCTACCCGTCACCCAAAGCCACATTTAAAGCGGAAGAAAACATGATTATCGGTAACGTCGCTTTCTATGGGGCCACCGGGGGTGAAGCTTATATCCGCGGCTTGGCTGGAGAGCGCTTCTGCGTCCGTAACAGCGGAGCCCGGGTGGTCGTGGAAGGTGTCGGTGACCACGGGTGCGAATATATGACTGGCGGCCGGGTCGTGATTCTTGGTCCGACTGGCAAGAACTTTGCAGCTGGTATGTCCGGCGGTATCGCCTATGTGCTGGATGAGAAAAACACCTTTAAATCCACCTGCAACACAGAATTAATCGAGTTTGAATCCTTGCAAGATCCCGCTGAAATCGCAGAAGTTAAGGCGATGATTGAGAAGCACGTGCAATATACGGGAAGCGAACATGCTAAGAGAATCCTGGAGCAGTGGGACTTGGTTGTGTCCTGCTTCGTCAAAGTAATTCCGAAAGATTACAAGCGTATGGTCGAGACCATTGCCCGTGTTGAACAAGAGCAAGGTTTAAGCGGATATGAAGCAGCCCTTGTTGCCTTTGAAGAAGTCGTCGGTACACAAACCAAGAAAAAGAAGAAAAAGCAGATTGCAGTATCTGCTAAATAGCTTGCTACCAAAGTAAACTGATCGCTGATCCACAAGCCACCCATAATAAAGACCCTGCCTTCTGGCCAGGGTCTTTATCTGTTAGTTCTCTTTTACCTCTTCTAATCTTCCAATGGGGAAACCACGTTCCTCCGGTGATGTATCCAGCTTCCCCCAAGCAAACACGCCGTTTATATACTCTACAGTGAAGATGCCTTTTTCACCGACAACTCTGTATGTGCCTCCTATTTTAATCTCAGCCGGATCCATCAGATACGATTTAGCCATGTAAAATTTTTGCTCCAATATATTAGCCTCAGAAATAAACCCAGCTTGCTCCTTTTTCCTTGCTTCAGCCAACAGCCGCCGCATTTCCCGCTCCAGTTCTTCCCTGCTCATCTCACTCATTCTGGTCATGTTGTCCCATCCCTTTCTCCCGGCTCTTTTCCCTATCATGCAAAAGTGAAAGGCCTGTATCCATTCTGTCCCTATTGTACATGAAATTTTCATGGGGATAAATGAGCACATGATACAATTTATGGTAACGGATCGACAAAGTCATCCGCCGAACGTTTGAACTCTTCATCTGAAACCAGGCACTCATCAAGGGATTTTGTCACCCTTTCAGGATCCAGATGAATCCCGATAAATACGATCTCATTAATTCTGTCACCATGCTCCGAAGCCAACGTTTGCTTCAATTGAGGTTGTTCAGCTAGTAGAGCCTCCCGCTCCTCTTCTGGCAAAGCAGCTATCCAGTAGCCGGCTGGACCGAATTGAATCGAAGGACCCGCTTGACTTATATTGTTAGCAACGTCTGGACGGGAAGCTAACCAGACCAGCCCTTTGGCCCGAACTATTTCTTCTGGCCACTCTTCAAACCACCGGGCCAGTCGTTCAGGATGAAAAGGCCTTTTGCGCCGGTATACATAGGAGTTGATGCCGTACTCATCTGTTTCCGGAGTATGTTCTCCTTTTTGTAATTCTTTGATCCATCCAGCCGATTGACTGGCCCGCTCAAAGTTAAACAAGCCAGTGTTCAAAATTTCCCTGGGATCTACCTGGCCATGGGAAGCCCTGATAAACTTGGCTGTCGGCTGCAGCTTGCGTAACAATTTCTCCAGTTTCGCCAAGTCCTGCTCATTGACCAGATCGCATTTATTTAATATGAGTACATCACAAAACTCGATTTGATCAATAAGCAGATCAACCACGTCCCGGGTATCATCCTCTCCCACCGCTTGATTGCGGTCCATCAGGCTCTCCCCTGAAGAGAAGTCGATCCAGAAACGGTAGGCGTCAACCACTGTGACCATGGTATCCAGGCGACAGTATTTGGATAAATCGATGCCCTGCTCCTCGTCCACATAGGTAAACGTCTGGGCAACCGGAACGGGTTCCCCTATGCCAGTAGATTCAATTAAGATGTAATCAAACCGGCCTTCCTTGGCCAGACGTTCTACCTCTACCAGCAAGTCTTCACGCAATGTACAGCAAATACAGCCGTTGGACATCTCCACCAGCTTTTCATCAGTGCGGGATAAAGCCCCTTCATTCTGAATTAAATTGGCATCAATATTCACTTCACTCAAATCATTCACAATGACGGCCACTTTCAACCCTTGTTTGTTGTTTAAGACATGATTAAGGATTGTTGTTTTCCCCGCCCCTAGGTACCCGCTTAAAACCGTCACAGGAATCCGTTTGTCTTCCATTGTTCTTCTCTCCCATATATAAAAATTTTTTACACCCTGCTTGGTATTTTCTTATAAAAAAACATCTTGTGATCCTAAGTAGTTTGTTTATAATAATTATTACGATTTACATTAGCCATTGTAGAGTAATAAATAACCTCTGTCAAATAATATATTCCTAATTATTCTGCTTTATGATCAGATTAAGAATACATCAATCAAAGGAGTTGTAGACATGCTTGACTGGCTCTTCATCGGAGGCGGAATTCAGGGTGATAAAGTTGGATTGCTGCCAGCTAGTAGTCATTTATCACCATTCCCCTTATGGTTACATACCCTAATATGAAAAAGTCTTAAGGGGGAATGACCTTTGCCTGTGGCTCATGGAACACATTTTATTTATACTGTCCGGCCCACTGATACACTTTATTGGATTGCTACCATATTAGGCAGCGATATCAATCAACTTGAACGCCTAAACGCCCTTTACCCACCATTTACTGATCCTGGCCTCATTTTTCCAGGTCAGGTCCTGATTGCCCCATCCGTTTTCTTTCCTGATGATCAAGTCATTTATATTGTGAATTGGGGAGATACCCTCGGTAGCATTGCTGATCGGTTTGGAACTACTGTGGAAATGTTGCTGGAGACGAATCCCCAGATTATCGACCCGGATTTGCTTGCTCCCAGCCAACTCATCAGGGTTCCTGCGGCTATTTATGTCATCTCTCCAGGAGACACGCTCTCCCGGATTGCCGAAACATTTGAGGTTTCCATCCAGTCCATTATTACAGCAAATCGAGGGCGCCCGTTTTTTTCACCGGATTTACTGTATCCGGGATATGGGCTAATTATTCCGCACACAGCATAAGGCAATCAACCAAGGAGCTGCCGGCTTGCTGTCCCTGACTAGCATCCAGCACAAACCTCTCTTTCTTCCATCCGGTTTAAGGGGCTGCCCCATGACATTGGGGGCAACCCCTTTACTTTTACTCTTCAACATAGGGAATCGTTAATGGACCGAGGGGAAGCACAGCTACACTCATATTTTCACCATATTTTTCCTTTAATTGTTCCAATGTGTGTTCGATATCATGAGTAGGATTGAACATGGCTTTTTCCACATCTTTGTCGGGCAAACTCGAATAAACGTAAACATCCGCCCAAACCTGGATGACGGCTTGTTTTTGTACTTGCCATTGGTCAAAGATTTTAAATGACGGGTCATTGATCATATCCAGGATTTCCTGGGGCGTTTTTCTCATTTGAAGGATCTTTGCGTAATTCCCATGATTGGGAAGACCGTCCGAACATTCCGCTGCACAAATAATGGTTCCGCCCTGTTTTACGATTTTATGCGCGGCACTCATCCCTTTTACAGCTTGATAAAGATTTTGATCCAACGGATAACCTGAATTCGATGTAATGACCACATCGAAACGATGCTCGCAACGGATCATCGCATGTTCTTTGGCAAATGCGCAGCCCCGGTCATGGGCTTGAAACAACTCCCCGGCAAATACCGCCGTAATTTCTTTCTCCCTGTTTAAGGTGACATTCAACAAGAAGTCAGGCGGACACATCCGGTTCACTTCCCGGGCCATCTCCTGGACTGGATTGTTTACCATATTTCCCCATGTGGCTAAAGGATCGCCAATCATCCGTGCATTGTGGAAGGTCATGATTGTTTCGATTCCCGCAATCCCCGGCATGATCCCTTTCGGTCCTCCGGAGAATCCCGCAAAGAAGTGAGGCTCAATAAATCCAGTCACAATCTTGAAATCGGCTTCCACATACTCCTTATTCAAATAAACATGACAGCCAAATCGGCTTTCCCCGACTTTGACCAACTCCTCTTTATTATGGCAATGATGATTGATGACACGAACATTGTCAACAACCCACTCGCCCAACATTTGAACAAATTCTTCTCTCGTTTGATCTCTATGGGTTCCGGTCCCGTTAATGATAACAAAGTTTTCAAGGGGAACGTGATGCAATTCCTTTAATAACCATGGAACCAGCTTGTGATTAGGGGTGGGACGTGTAATGTCGCTGATGACGATGGCCACTTTATCCGTTTTTTTCACTCTATCGCGTAATGGGGCTGTCCCGATCGGATTTCGCAAGGCATGAAGAACCGCTTCCTCTTCATTTTCAAGTCCAGGCAAGTTTTTTGGTTCAAGAATGACCGAATGATCCGGTACTTCAATCGCCAATCCTTGTTTTCCGTAAAGCAGTGTTGTTTTCATACAAGCCTCCCCATTTCCCAATTTTTACTTTTTTATTTCAATCATTTGTTTGATTTTCAATGTTTAGACCTCCTTGCTATTCATGATGAGCTGGATTTGCCATATATGTTCGTACAACTTGTTCCGCCGTTTGCGCCAGTAATTCTTCGGCACGATCGATCGCTTCCTCGAGGGACATTGGACCGCTGACAATACTATGAATACTATGGATCCCATATTGATAGAGGGTTTCCACTCCAGGCCCCACAGAGCCTGCTAAGACAAACACCGGTACCCCCTGCTTTTGGGCTTCCTGGGCCACTCCCATCGGTGTTTTTCCGGAAGCGGTTTGGAAATCGATTTGTCCTTCCCCTGTGAAGGCCAACTCAGCTCCTCTCATTTTTTCCCCCAGCCTGGTGAACTCAATCACAATATCGATCCCCCGTTTCATTGTGGCTGGGAAAAAGGCTTGAAATGCTCCCCCAATCCCGCCAGCCGCCCCCGCTCCAGGCAGGTCGTGCAAACGGATCCCTTTTTTCTTTTCCACCAGATCCGCCCAACGAGTGAGATAATGATCCAATTGTTCCACCATTTCCGGTGTTGCCCCTTTTTGCGGACCAAACACATGGGAAGCTCCATGAGGACCAATCAAAGGGTTTTGTACGTCGGAGGCAATTAAAAATTGGGACTCCTCAATACGAGGATCAAAGTTTCGATCATCAATATCGGCGATATCGCCCAAGGCCTGCCCGCCCCATCCGATGGGATTCCCTTTACTATCATAAAGCCGAATACCCAGAGCCTGCAGCATCCCTATTCCGCCATCATTGGTTGCGCTTCCGCCAATCGCCAAAATAAAACGGCGACATCCGTCATCAAGGGCTTTTTTAATTAACTCCCCCGTTCCGTAGGTTGTCGTTACCATGGGATTTCTCTCTTCGGGAGGGACGAGACATAGGCCGGAAGCGCTGGCCATTTCGATCACACAGGTTTCCCCATCTCCCAACACGCCATATGCTGCCTGAACCGGCCTGTGCAAGGGCCCGGTCACGGATACCGCCACCTTCCGACCGTTGGTGGCGGCAACAAGACTATCCAGCGTACCTTCTCCTCCATCCGCTACGGGAACAAGGACCGTTTCCGCTTTTGGCAGTACACGTTTAATTCCCTTTTCGATTGCAAGCGAAGCTTCCCATGCCGATACACTGCCCTTGAAAGAATCAGGTGCAATTACAATTTTCACGTTTTCACCGCCTCCCTGTAAAACGCTCTTAGTTATATATATTATAAAAATTTAAACCCCAAAAATCTTCAGTTAAAATATACAAAAGAAAGATTTAAATTATAGCATATTTTTGGTTAATATAAACATAAATGACACAGGGAGTGAAAGCAGCATGCTGACCAAGGAAATTGCCCGCGACATTGTAAAGGAAACAATGATACGGCTGAATCGAAATGTCAATATGATGGATCACACTGGAAAGATCATCGCCTCCGGAGATGCTTCCCGGCTGAATCAAATTCATGAAGGTGCTCAGTATGTTTTGGAGACCGGCCAACCCTTAATTATTCAAAATCCTTCACAATGGATGGGAGCCCTCCCTGGTATCAATTTGCCCGTTGTATTCCAAGGTCAAATTGTGGGAGTCATTGGAATCACTGGAGCCCCGGATGAAATCGGGCAAGTCGCGGAGTTGGTCAAAATGATCACAGAGATGATGATCAACCAAGCTTTTGTTGAAACTCAATTGGAATGGAAACAGCGGATGAAAGAAATTGTTTTCCATGAATTAATTCAACCAAAAACTAATTATGAAGGGGTGGACCAGCGTTTAAATCTGTTACAGATTCATCTCCATCCCCCATTTCATGTGACTATTGTTGAATTTGGAGAAATGACCATGAAAAGCCAGATGTTGATTAAAACGCTAGAAGACCTTCTTGATGACAAAAAAATGGTCACCGGCTTTCTTGGCTTCAACCGTTTGTTCATTCTTTCTTTCGGCCTTGCTGAACTCACCATTATACAAAATTTGGAAAAGGTTTGCGCGTTTATGAAACGGATGGGGATTCCACTAAAAATGGGACTGGGTTCCGCAGTGGAAGAAAAGGAAAAGATATGGATCTCTTATGAAGAGGCAAGGATTGCCCTGGATATGGGGACCCAAGATCAGGATCTCATTTCTTATGCTGACATTGAGACGAGAGCATTGCTTTCTCAAATTGACAGGGAGTTTAAACAAAAATTTACTTCCCGGATTTTGGGAAACCTTTCGCCTAAAGCACTCCAAACACTGGAAGTATTTTTTTCCTGTAATTTGAATCTGGCCAAGACTGCCAAAGCACTATATGTGCACCGGAATACGTTGATTTACCGTTTGAAAAAAATCAAACAAGATACAGGTTATGATCCCCAAAATTTTGAAGATGCCGTTACGTTGCAGATTGCTCTATGGATGCGGCAATAGAAGTGAACAATGTAGTAACCGATCCCTTCACCATCTATGCCCAAACGCTTGATGGTCATTGTCACTTCTTGTCCGCGTTTCACTTTCATGTTTATTCTCCTATCCAAGTGAACCCCATAAATATATGGTGACATAGCTGGCCCAGTCGGCGTAAGGTTTGACCCACTCCCGGCATTCTTCAGGCTCCGGCCGCCGTTCAAGCTGCTCAAGTTTTTGCAAGGCGTTGCGCAAGCCGATGTCTGCTGCCGGAAACAGATTGGGTCGGGCCAGGCAAAATAATAAGACACACTCGGCAGTCCACAGCCCAATGCCTTTTTCCCGGGTGAGCCGGTCAATAAAAGCCTCATTGTCAAGCTGGGCCAATTCTGTCAAGTTTAATTCACCGGATGCAACCTTACGTCCCACATTAATGATATATTCTGCCTTGCGGGCACTAAATTTATGTTGCCTGAGCTCTTCTATGGTAAGAGCAGCTAATTGGGCGGGTGTAGGCAACAACAAGTACTCCTGACCATCACACGAGATGGTTTGTCCATAAAAACGGGCTAAATTTCGAGAAAGTTGACGGGCAAAAGAAAAGTTAAGCTGCTGTTGGATAATGGTTTGCACGAGTCCCTCGTAAATTCCCTCATCTTGTATCAGAGGAAGACCACGCAAATGATGAGTTAAGCGGCGTAATGGCGGGTATGAATGAACGGCCTGATAAAATCGTACAAGCACATCAGTTTGCCACTGAAAGCGCTGGTTAAGGTGGTGTTGCAACCAATTTTGATCCGCACTGGTCAGTGTGTCTCCCTTGACAGTAACCCGGATCTGAGGGGTATCCACAGTACCCTCATTGGTTAATACGCACACCACGGGCTTCCAGTTTTCCTCCACCAGACTGTGCTTGATGCGTACGGCAAATGACAGTTCGTCTCCCTCTTCATTCACATGATAAAAAGGCTCCCTTGAACAGCGCTGGATCACCCTCGCAAAGTCATAGGGTGGCCGGGGCAGGATAACAAACTCCATGTTATGCCTCCTCAGTTCGTTTATAACAATTAACGCTAGACAAACAGAAACCTGTGTGTTTGTCCCTCCATTACCTTAAACTACTAGCGAATGACGGATCAAACTTTTGATACAATGATTTTATCATAAATCACCATTGAACTGACCCTCTAAGCCCAGCGTGGTCAGAGTGTTCAAACTTCACACATAGATCGTACAATGATGGAGGGAAGTTTTATGTCAATTAGAACCGATGTAGCATCCCTTGCCGCTTTAGCCAAAGTGCTGAGAAACCGAAATCTTAATCAAAGCTTTGCGGATGTTGTACGCACACTGCAGAAGCAAGTGCCCTATTTTGATTGGGTCGGCGTTTATCTGAGACAAGGGAACGCATCAGAATTGGTAGCGGCATCCGACCAAGACAAGCAACTGGAATGGGAAGCTAATGCCGAGCTACGCATCCCCATTGAAGACCAAGTTCAACAACAGGAATTAGGGAAAATTGTGGTTAAAAGCCGGGATCCCCTGTGCTTTGATATGACAGACGTTTCCACTCTGCAAACCCTGGCTCATGAGCTTAGCCAACGGTTGAGCCTGCATTGACTTATAAAAAGGTGTTCCTGTTACTCAAGGAACACCCTCCACGAATCATCTAAATCAAGATGGCGATACAACTCTGCGGTTAACCGCGCCTCGTCCCGATTGCGAATTGCTTCCAGGATCGACAGATGTTGTTCCGCCACCCTGGTCAGGTTTTGGTGATATTGGGTGGAAACCAGTGCAATGAACCTTCGAATCTGGGCATCGACGGTTAACCACAACCGCAAAAACACGTTCTTGTTGGCGCCTTCAATGATCAACTGGTGAAAACGGCAATCCTCGGCCGTAAATTGAAGTACATTTCCATCCAAGGCAAGCTGCATCATACGCCGTACAACGTCCTCGAAGGGGGCCAAATCAAAAGGACGCTTGATCAACGCCTTGGCCGAAGAGATTTCGATCAGCTTCCTGAACTCAAAAAGCTGCTCCATTTCATGAAAAGAGATTTCTGTTACAAAGGTTCCTGTGTGTGGAATGACGTTGACCAAGCCCTCCATTTCTAAAACCCTCAGCGCCTCGCGCACCGGCGCTTGACTTGTGCCAAAAGAGTTGGCGACTTGGAGCTCTCTGATTCGCGTTCCCGGACGCAATTGACCGGTTATGATCTGTAGCCGTAACTCGGATAAAATTTGCTCCCGCCGTACGTTGGTTGTCACTTGTGCCTGCACTCCAATGCTGTATATATTGGTTATTGATAGCCGTATGTTAAAAACTTTTAAAATGAGACTTCTGGTAGTTAGATTAACGATGATCCCTGAAGATGTCAATTTAAAAATTGTTTCCTAAATCATCTTTCCAAGGATCACCCACCGCCCAATGGGTATTTACTCCTGAATCTTTTGTCACTCTACGAATGAGATCATCCCGTTTTAAAAGTTCCGGCAAGAGTTCCGCTCCGATTCCTGGAGCCTCAGGGATCTGCATAAACCCGTTTTTCACCTGAATCGGATTGGTCACAATATTTTTGAAGTATGTGTTATAAAATGCACGTACCGACTCACAAATAAACAGATTCGGGATATTGGCGCAAATATGTGCATTAGCAAGGCTGATAATTGGACCTCCGCAGTTATGGGGAGCAATTGGGAGTTGATACGCGCTTGCCAAA
Organism: Caldalkalibacillus uzonensis; assembly: GCF_030814135.1. Lineage (NCBI taxonomy): Bacteria > Bacillati > Bacillota > Bacilli > Caryophanales > Bacillaceae > Caldalkalibacillus > Caldalkalibacillus uzonensis. Next base: position 36,271 of record NZ_JAUSUQ010000011.1, read on the forward strand.
GTGGCAATCTTTTTCATTTCAGAAATGCCGCCAACCCAAGCAATATCCGGCATGACAATATCTACTGCTTCCTGCTGAAGCAGAGGTAAGAATTGGAACCGGCTAAATAACCGCTCACTCGCACAAATAGGAGACGTTGTTGTATTGCGAAGCTGTCTCAATGCCCCGATGTTATCCGCAGGAATAAGATCCTCAAGCCACATCACATCATAAGGTTCCAGTGCTTTGGCAATCTTGATTGCGGAAGGCAGATTCCAGCAGGCATGCCCCTCTATGGCAATTTCCATCTTGTCTCCCACAGCCTGGCGAATCCGTTCGACAATGCTCACCCCATAAGCCAGGTCCTCTTTCGAAATCGATTGACCTCCCGTTTTGACCGATAATTCGTCAAAATGCCAGATTTTCATGGCGCGAATGCCGTCAGCCAAAAGGCTTTGCGCCAGCTCTTCGGGGTTTTCGGTAAAGAGTTCATGATCCTGGTACGGACCATGGCTCACACAAGTATTATAAACCGGGATTTCTTCCCTGCATTTTCCACCCAGCAGGCGATAGACAGGCAAATTGCTGGCCTTGCCAAGAATATCCCAAAGCGCCATATCTATGGCACTTAACGCACGAAGTTCCGCTCCAGCGTATCCATGGTAGTTAATCGCCTGGAACATATCCCTCCACAGACGTTCGATATCGAAAGGATTCTGGCCAAGGATCAGACCTGTCAATACATCGTGGATCACGGCCACCGAAGAGGATGGTCGCGGAAATGTTTCCCCAAGTCCGGTTATCCCTTCATCGGTATGTATTTGTACAAATAAAAGATGCGGATGTTCCGGAATCTGAATGGTTTCAACTGCAGTGATTTTCATCTTGATCCCCCCCTATGCTTCAAAAAAACTCTCTCCATCTTTGCGGTATTGGTATGCGATATCTTCGTCCAATTCGATTCCCAAACCCGGTTTCTCGGTTAGCGTCAAATATCCGTTGTGTATCAAGGGTTTATCCGAGTCCTTCACTAGATCATTCCAGAAGGGTACACTGGCAGAGTGCCACTCCAGGACAAGGAAGTTCGGAATCGCTGCACAAACATGGGCGGCCGCAACTGTTCCAATCGGACTACTGATATTGTGGGGAGCAACTGCGACATTGTGCATATCCGCCAAATCTGCGATACGTCTGGCTTCCAACAAGCCTCCCACTTTCTGAAAATCAGGAGCAAGAATATTGACTGCCTGCTTTTGCAAAATCTCATAAAATTGGTGCCTTAAATAGTGATTTTCACCGGAAGCGATCGGAACACTTGTGGCGTGCGTCACCCAATGCAAGGAATAGATATTCTCCGGAGGGACAGGATCTTCCATCCACAATAGGTTAAAAGGTTGACAAGCTCTAGCCAATTTAATAGCGTCGTTGACATTGTAATTCCAATGACAATCAATGGCGAGGTCCACTTCATTTCCCACCGCTTCACGGACTGCTTCCACCAGGCTTACCATGAACTCGATTTCCTTCATTGCTAAGGAACGGTTATAGTCTGGATCCGATTTTAATCTGCCCTCCACCGACTCCCACTGCCAAATCAGACAGAGTAGCATCTTCTGTTTCTCCAGAACGAGCTGAAATAATAGTATTCATACCAGACTGTTGAGCCAACTTTATTGCTGCAATCGTTTCCGTGAACGTGCCAATTTGATTCATTTTTATTAGTACCGCATCTCCGGCTTGTTCCTTAACGCCCATTTTTATTCGCTGCGGGTTTGTTGCGAACAAATCGTCACCAATCAATTGAACGCGATGTCCTAATCTTCGTGTCAGTTCCTTCCACCCCTCCCAGTCTTCTTCAGCCAAGCCGTCTTCGATTGATAATATTGGATATTCATTGACCCATTTTTCAAGCAAATCAATCATTTCTAAAGAACTCAATATACGATTCTCAGATTTTAAATGATACATTCCATCCTCTGGATGATAGAAATGTGAAGCAGCTACATCCAGGGCAATCATAACATCCTTACCCGGCAATAACCCTCCCATTTCTACGGCCTGAAGAAGTAACTCTAATGCCTCTCGATGTGAGCTTAATTGAGGACCAAATCCTCCTTCATCCGCAAATAGGGAGGATTGGTATCCCTTTTCTTCTAATACTTGCTTAAGATTCCAAAAAACATTGGATACGATCTCCAACGCATGTGGAAAATTCATCGCGCCGATGGGAATAATCAAGAAATCCTGAAGATCAATGTTTTTGCCTGCATGAAGACCACCGCTAATCATATTGACCATAGGCAATGGAATTTCAAGATTATGATTATTAAAATATTTTTGAGCGATATAAAGATACAAAGGACATTTCTTTGCTTTGGCAACTGCATGAATGACTGCAAAGGAAACACCAAGGATGGCATTCGCACCTAATCGGGACTTGTTTGCAGTACCGTCCATTTCAATCATCGTGTAGTCAATTGCTTCATGTTCCTCCGCATCCATCCCTATAAGTTTAGCAGCCAATTCCTCATTAACATGTTTTACTGCAGAAAGTACACCCATCCCCCGGAATCGACTGAGATCTCCGTCTCTAAGTTCCCATGCTTCATATTTTCCAGTTGATGCACCCGAAGGAACCATCATGCGCCCTGTATCCCCAGATTCAAGTAAGACTTCTACCTCTACCGTTGGGTTCCCACGTGAATCCAAGATTTCCCTCCCATTTATCGATTTAATGCGATTCATAGAGTGCTGTCCCCTCCCATGACTTCATGAAAAAATTGATCTAGCGGAACCTTCCTTGAGCCTCTTAAAATATTTAAAGCCGTCATTCGTATTTCTTTAATTAATTTATCATCTTGTAAATAGCTGACCGGAGATTTTCCATCTAATCTACTAAGTAGAAAAAGCCCTAAATGACATGGAAATTTTTCACTGATTTGCTCCCCATATTCATCTAATAATGCCAAAACTGTACGGACAGCTTCTGTCCGTTTTTCCAATGCCCATCCCTTAAGTAACAAATGAGCAATACAGGATACCAGATCAAAAACAGGATTCCCCCAATGGGCAACTTCGTAATCCAGTAAAATTAACGAATGATCTTGATCGACGAGAATATTTTTAGGTGTAAAATCTCCATGGACAAGACAGAATTGTACCTCAGTTAAGTCCTTGACTAACACTTGAACCATGTTTTTTAATTCAGCATACTTTTGTCCTATGTAATGATAAAAAGGGTCAATTCTAAGTTGTTTAGAAAATCTCAAATCTTTTAACTGAGCGATTTGATTTTCATTCATAGATAAACTTTGCTTATGAATCATCTTCAGCAATCGACCTACATTGCTAGCAACAGATTGATCGAATATACCCTCCATCAGTTGATTCTTCCAGGGTATTGTGCTTTCGGGTGCACAATTCATAATTAAAATATGCCTTTCTAAATCATGATGGATGATCCCAGGTACTGTATCACTTGGGATTAAGTCTTGCAAAAACCTCATCACCAATTGCTCGCGAAAAATACGATCGACATCCGAATACCATTCTTCCTGAACTTTAAGTTTGGGCAGAGCTTGTTTCAACACCCAACGTTTGGACGGTGTCGTGATTTTCCAAACCATATTTGAAACACCGCCTGTCAATAATTCAACTTTCAATTGTTCATCGATGTTTACCCATTCCATTTGCCGCAGATATGAAACTACTTCTTCATGGGTACTTAATAACCAGCTCATTTAACAGCCTCCCGTTGCCGAAGAATTACTTTTAGGTAATTCTTGGAGAGGATATGTTTTGCTTATTTTTTAACATCTGTCTTATCGATATATTATCGATAATCATACAAAATGTCAATTTATTTTTATTTTTTATGGTTGTGGGGCTGTGATCTTGTCATACTCCAGGCGCACAAAAATGAAAGTTCCCTCCAGTGACGGAGGGAACTTCTGTTATAAATGTCTTTTAATTAAATACCGGCTCTTTGAACTGAGCCAGACGCTCCAGTGAAGATTTTTCCACATCTTCATGCAAGCTGTTGCCATGAGCATCCATGGTGACGATGGCGGCAAAGTTCTCCACTTCAAGATGCCACATGGCTTCCGGAATACCGAATTCTTTCAGGAAATGAACATCTTTGACATCTTTAATACACTTGGCGTAATATTGGGCCGCTCCGCCAATGGCATTGAGATACACTGCCCCGTGTTCTTTAAGACCAGCCAGTGTTTTGGGGCCCATACCGCCTTTACCAATCACGGCCCGGATGCCAAACTTTTTGATGATATCCGCCTGGTAAGGTTCTTCACGGATACTGGTGGTAGGTCCTGCTGCCTTGACATGCCACTTGCCGTTTTCATCCTGTAACATCACTGGGCCGCAGTGATAAATCACCTGGCCATTCAGATCAACCGGTGCATCATGGTCCATTAGATACTTGTGAATGGCATCACGGCCAGTGTACATGGAACCATTAATGATCACCACATCGCCCACTTTTAGCTGGCGAATCTGCTCCTCTGTAATCGGCGGGGTTAGGACCACTTCCCGGGCGCCTTCACTCTTGGCCACTTCAACGATTCTCTTCACTTCCATCTCGATTGGCCGTTCATCTTTATACAACCAGCGTTTAATCTCCCCTGTTGCAGGGTCCACCACGACACCCAGACGGCGGAAAGCCCAGCAGTTGTAAGCGACTGAAACAAAGAAGCTGGCCGGGATGCGGTTCATCACCCCGATCTTACAGCCCAGCAAGGTGGTTTCACCACCGAATCCCATAGTGCCAATACCCAGCTTATTGGCGTTTTCCATGATGTACTCTTCCAGCTTGGCCAGCTCTGGGTTAGGATTAACGTCATCCACTTCCCGGAACAGTTGCTTCTTGGCCAGTTCATAACCGGTGGCCCGGTCTCCGCCAATACCGACACCAATGAAACCGGCGCTGCAGCCCTGTCCCTGGGCTTGATAGACACTGTGTAAAATGCATTTGCGAATCCCGTCCAGATCACGGCCCGCCCGGCCCAATCCTTCCAGTTCAGTGGGCAAGCTGTACTGGATGTTTTTGTTTTCACAGCCGCCTCCTTTGAGAATCAGGCGGACGTCAATTTCATCTTTTTCCCACTGTTCATACTTAATGACAGGCGTTCCTTCCCCAAGGTTGTCTCCGCTGTTCTCCCCGGTTAAGGAGTCCACAGAGTTGGGACGCAACTTGCCGTCTTTAGTGGCCTGAGCAATCGCCTCACGAATCGCTTCGGTCATCTCCAGCTGATTGGCACCAACCGGTGTTTTAATGATAAAGGTGGGCAAGCCGGTGTCCTGACAGATGGGGGACACGTTTTCTTCTGCCATGGTGATGTTCTCGCTGATGGTGGATAATGATAAGGCGGCACGTGTACCCGCATTCTCCCGGGCCTTCGCTTTGGCAATGGCTGCCCGAACATCAGGCGGCAAGTTGGTGGATGTTTCTACAATTAACTTGTACATGCTTTCCCTAAAGTTTTTCATAGACAATATACCCCTTCCCATCATCAACGGTCCCGTTTCTATGATTTTAACGATTAAGAATAATCTTCTTTCATTATTATAAACGCTTTCTTGAACAGGCTCAAAGCAAAAAGCGGCTTAACCAGCTCCCAGCTTTTGGTTTATGACCTGATTCACTTGCAGATGAGGTTGTTCATTAACCCCCAAAATCATGAACTGCTTCTCCGTACGAAAATCAATGGTGGTGATACTGGTATTTCCTACCGAAAATATTCGTTTTCCCGGCCATTTAATGCCTAAAAGGGCCATCAACATACACCCGATGAATGTGCCGTGGGAGACAACTACAACCCGCTCTCCAAAGTGACGTTGCAACAGGTCATCCACAACACTTAAAGCCCGTTGATACACCTGCTCGGCCTGTTCCACATCTTCCAGACCACACGATAACAAATCGGTCTGAAAATAAGCGGGATACTTTTGTTTGATGTCACTTGCGGTTAACTTCTCAAAACGGCCTAACTTGATTTCCCGCAGATCCTCTCTGGTTTGAACAGAAAGATCATGGTAACGGGCAATGACCAGAGCGGTATCATAGGCCCTGCTCAAATCACTGGAATAAAGTGCGTCAATTTGGTCGTCCGCCAGCCATTCGGCCAACAGCTGGGCCTGTTGCTTTCCCTCTGGAGAGAGAGGAAAGTCAGACTGGCCCTGCATCCGCCCTTCCCTGTTAGCCACAGTTTCCCCATGCCGAATCAAACGTAAATGCACACTGTTTCTCCTCTCTTTTTTCTTTCTATTGTAACATACCGGGCCATAAGACAAGGACGCTGGTGTTCCAACCAGCGCCCTGAACTTTAAGATTTAGACAGGTTAAACTCGGCTTCTTCATACTTTCCATCCACTTTTAACAACAGGACCGGGTAGGTGATCATGGTCAAATGCATATCACCGGGCTTCGGATCCGTATACGCCGCTTCCACGAGGAGTGTGTGACCCTGGACTTGCACACGGACCGGTTCGATGCCATATCCGGAACTGGCGCTTTCACCACGGGCAATGAGGATATAGGTGGCTCCTTCAGCCTGTTTAATTCCCTGATACTCCTTTCTTCCATTTTGCTCCACCCAGTCTTGAATGTCTGCTGGCAGCTTTGCTTGGGTACCCGATTGAATATCCTGGCTGAGTATAATGTCATAGTCCACTTCTCTTGTCTCTGTCTCGTCAGGGAGAAGCTCACCGGAACCGGATTGGGATGTTTCGGTAGAGAAGATATCGGTGACAGCGAAGATCCAGCCCCCCAGAATAAGCATCACCAGCACCGTAAAGCCCCAGCCTTTGATCCCTTTCAATTTGCTCATCTAATATCACCCTGTTCTTGTCTTGTTTAATTATATAGACGAGAAATATATTGCTAATGTTGCACCCTGGTAAAAGTTCCCTGTTTTTTCCTAGACAGGGTGGGTTACTTTTTTGAAGATTAAATTCCAGGCTTTCTTGTATGCCAGGGAAACGCTTGTTCATAAGCATAAGCGAGACGTAAAACCAGGGAATCTTCCATCCTGCGGCCAATCACTTGCATGCCAATTGGTCTTTCATCTCTCGTAAATCCAACAGGAACAGAAGCGGCTGGATGACCCGTTAAGTTAAAGACAGGGGTCAACATCCAGTCAGAGGCGGGATGTATCTCTTTATCATTAATAGTTGACGGCCCTTTAATTTGATAGGAAAAAGCTGCAACCGCCAAAGTGGGGCAAACAAGCAGATCATAGGTTTGGAACAGCTGCTGCAGGGTTTGCCACACTTTCGTGCGCACCCGCTCCACATGTTTGTAATCCATTAAGCTCACTTGTTGACCTTTTTCAATGATATAGACCATATCTTCACTCAACTGATCTTTAAAACGAGGTAGCAGTCCCCGGTGCTGGGAGGCAAAATGGGCCAGCCATAAAAGGTTAAACGCTTGGTCCACCGTCCGCTTAGACAGACCAAAGTCAAGGTTCACTTCTTCCACATAGCAGCCAAGCTCACTTAGGTGCTGCATCCCTTGCTCCACTGCTTTCTCTACCTCTTTATCAATTTCGTACCACCCCAAGTTGCGGCTGTATGCGACACGCTTCCCTTGGACCCCGTCTTGAAGAGATTGCACAACATCTATGGGATCTTCAGGCAAACAGAAAGGATCACTGGGATGAGGCCCGGCCATCACTGAATAAAAAAGAGCCGCATCCTCCACTGTCCTGGTGAGCGGGCCATGGTGCAGAAATGGATGCTGGTAGCCAAAACTGTTCTCCGTATGAAATCCGGTTCCTGATGGAATCCGCCCATAGGTTGGTTTAAAACCGAACACACCGCACAAGCTGGCCGGAATGCGGATCGAACCTCCTCCATCACTTCCTTCAGCTAAAGGAACCAGACCGGCGGCAACCGCCGCTGCTGCCCCGCCACTGGATCCGCCCGCCGTTTTATCCAGAGCCCACGGATTGCGGGTTGGGCCAAATAACTTGTTATCGGTGGTTCCTTTGTAACCAAATTCGGGGGTATTGGTTTTGCCCAAGATAATAGCTCCAGCCTGTTTAATGCGCTGAACACAGATCGCATCCACATCGGGCACATGCTCAGCATAGACCAGTGAACCATAGGTGGTTCTCAGCCCTCTGGTAGGGGTTAAATCTTTAATCGCCACAGGAATCCCGTGCAAGGGATTAAGCCTTTCACCCTTGATGATTGCTTGCTCAGCCTGCTTAGCCTGCATTAACGCACCTTCCGGATTGAGGGTACAAAAAGCATTAACCTTAGGGTTAATTTGCTCAATCCGTTTCAAAAAGGTCTGTATCACATCCACAGGCGAGAGTTCCTTTGCCACCATCAACTTCCTCAGCTGTACTGCAGACATATAACATACGTTTGGACTATCCAAACTCTTGCACCTCTTTTCTAATAGTTCAGGATATTAAATGTTAGCTAATACCTAACTTTAATGAAATTTTACACAAAAAACACGAGGAGGCAAAGCAACCGAGTGCCTCCTCGTTGAATACTGAAAAAAGTCACTGCGGATCAAGATTACCCCAGATCAGCCTGAAATGTCACTTTAACATCCTCAACATACCCCAGTTGCAGCACTTCGAGTTGTAAAAATCGACTGCACAACGACTATCTGCTCCTCTTTTGACATATACATGTCCCAAGGGGAGGGACAAGAACATGGAGTGGTGGTTACTGGCTTTTGTTAAAATTGTGTTCATCAATATGATCTTAAGTGGAGACAATGCCATTGTCATTGCCATGGCTAGCCGAAATTTGCCTGAAGCCAAGCGGCGGCTGGCTATCTTTTGGGGAGCGTTCGGCGCCATTGCCTTACGAGTCATCCTTACCGTAGTCGCTATTCAGTTGTTAAGTATCCCCTTTTTAATGGCCGTTGGCGCGCTTTTGCTGCTGTGGGTGGCCATTAAATTGTTGGCCGATCAAGAACAAGAGAAAGACATCCAAGCATCCAATGTATTGCTGACTGTGGTGATGACCATTATGATGGCTGACTTTATTATGAGCTTGGATAATGTGGTTGCTATTGCTGCCGTTGCCAAAGGGGATCTGCTTTTAATCACATTGGGCTTAATCCTTAGCATCCCCATTATCATCTGGGGGAGCCATTTTGTCTTGAAGCTCTTAGACCGCTATCCTGTTTTTTTATATTTAGGTGCCGCCATCTTAGGCTTCACGGCCGGAGAAATGGTGTTGGAAGATCAAAAAGTATCTCCCTGGCTTGAAAGTGTGTGGCCTCTTCCTCACTGGGGCCTCCCAGTTGCCCTGGCTTTACTGGTTATGGGGGCAGGACACATCTCCAAAAATAGCAAAACGTGCTATTGACGAAAAGCTTTTTGCGCATATGATAGATAATAGAATGAGTTTCTTACTTGGGGAACGGAGAGGAAGAGCAATGAAGCTGGTCACTTTTCAACCGATGCGCACCATTGGTCTGCCCAATGTCTCTTATATTAAGCCGGAACATCTTTTCAAAGAGAAACAAACCATTGCTGAAGCAGATTGGATTTTGTTTCCTGAATATTGGCAAGTTAATGTTCTGGTTTACGGCCTGAAAAAGCGTATTTTCCCCAGCATCCAGTCTTACCATCTAGGACATAACAAAGTTGAAATGACCCGCGCCTTATGGGCCGTTTGTCCTGAACATGTGCCCTATACCCAAATCTTGGCCAATACGGAGGCTAATATTGAACACATTCTGGAGGAGTTTCCCTTTCCGTTTATCGCCAAGGAAGTGCGCAACTCCATGGGCAGAGGGGTCTTCCTGATCGAGTCAGAAGCCCAGCTTCAAGACTATGCCCGGCATAATGATATATTATATGTGCAGGAGTATCTGCCTATCGACCGTGATTTGCGTATCACCTTTGTCGGTGATGAAGTGATCGGGGCTTACTGGCGTGTAGGGCAAGAGGGACATTTTCTTAATAATGTGGCTCAAGGGGGAACCATCTCCTTCGAACACGTCCCGCCCGGTGCCATTCGCCTGGTGGAAACCGTGGCCAAGCAGTTAGGGATTAACCATGCCGGCTTCGATATAGCGGTGGTGGGAGAGCGCTTGTACTTTCTCGAGTTTAATGTACTATTTGGCAATATGGGCTTCAGGGATAACCAGCAGCTGATTGAACGCAAGATATGGGAGTACCTCTTAACCCACAGTTCCCCCGATTCTCCGCCGTTTAAGCCAATCACACCAGCGCCCCGTGCTTCGTAAACCCTTGACAGAAAGGAAAACCAGTCCCGCCTTTGCACACAAGCAAGGACAGGACTGGTTTTTTTGATTAGCTCTGAGGTTCTCCTTCAACATTTTCAGATTGTTCAGGCACCGCCTGCGGTTCAACAGGTTGTGCTGGTGCTTTGGACTGCTTTTGTTCCTGGGGTTGTGCCTGTTCATTTGAGGAATGCTGTTGTTGCTGCCCCGATTCCTGTTGAAGCTGACCCAGCTTTTGGTAGAGAATTTGCAATTCTTTTTTAAGCTTGGCCATCTCCTTGGCGACAGCCATTTTGATCATTTTTTCCAATTCCTTTTGTATTTTTGGATCTTTCATGAGCAACAGCATGGCGTCAGCCATGTCAGCGCGTAAATCAGGATTTTCAGCAATGGCCCCAAACGCTTCAATCTGTTGTTTAAGCAGGCGGTTTTTCAGTTGTTGGTCCTTTAACAACTGTTCGTTTGTCTGTAATGTTAACGCTCGCACTCTTCTGGCAGTGGCATCATGTTTTAAAGCCAATTCCTGTTCGGTTAGGTTCTGTTCCAAAATGGCCTGGCGCAGGTCAGAATCGCGGACAGCCTTGGCCCTGGCTTCTTGCTGGCTTTTGACAAGCCGCCGGTATTTGTCTTCTTCCTCGGTCATTTTTTCCATGATTGCCAGCGTTGAATCCATCAATTGTTGTTGACCCTCTTTCGTGTTCGTCATCAGTTTATTCACATCTACATTAAATTGTATCAACCGGTCTCTCAGTTCAGGGTCTTTAAGCATATGCTGTTGTTCGCTCAGGCTATTGCGCAGGATCACACGGCCAGTTTTATTGTTTTTTTGGACGGTTTGCAGCCTGCCCTCGGAAAATGACCTTTGGATGGCGTCATTCTTGGCCATCTTTTCAATGGTTTGGGCCTTCATTTGCCCCTGCTGCTGACAGCCGGTCGTTACCAAAACCATCATTATCACCAACACCGGCCAAAACCTCATGATTGTGTTGATCATGCTGTTCTTCCTCCTGAGTAAGATATGTACATATGTTATCTTGTACCCAGGAGCTGGTAATATGCGTAAAAAATTACGTTAAAATTGAAATTGATGCATGGTGCCGGTGGGTATAAAAAGGTGGGTATAAAAAACAGAGGCCATCCCCTGCCTGGGGGCCTCTGCTGTGGTTTAATGCCGTCTGGCAAAGTCAACAAATTGAAATTTATCCGGGCGGTGGCGGGACTCGGTGTATTGGAACAAGGTGGCATCGTCCAGATAGACATAGTTTTTGACCAGCACAATAAAATCATAACCTTGCAGATCAAGATAGCGCCTGTCTTCTGCAGTGGCTTTTTCGATGGAGATCACTTTCTTGGCGAAGCTGATTTTCAAGCCCAGATCCTGTTCCAGATATTCATACAGGGACCGTTCACAGATGTCTTTAGTTAAGCGGGGGACGTGCTGGGCGGCAATATAATCCCGGTCCAGAATCATTGCTTCCCCATCAATCTTGCGGCTGCGGATAATTTTCCACACTTTGTCCTTGGGGGAGACCGGCAGATGTTCCTTCAGCCAGGCGTCCGGTTCAATCAAAGCCAACTGGTGGCAAATGGTTTCGGCCTCTCTGCCCATCTTTTCAGCCAACTCTTTGAAGCTGACCAACCCCGACACCGGAAAGTTAATCCGGGGAATGTCCAGGACAATGGAGCCTTTACCCTGGATTTTTTGGATATATCCTTGCTGGGCCAACAGGTTTAAAGCCTTGCGGACCGTCTCCCGCGACGTTTGGTACAGCTCACACAGTTCATGTTCTGAAGGGAGTTTGGCCTGGGGCTTGAGCTCCCCTGATTCTATTTTTCCGGACAAATCAGCATAAATGTGCAAGTATTTGTTCTCCATCTGCCACACCCTATCTCCATTTTAATGCTTTCTGAGATGATACACAACCGATTCGTAAGGACGCAGCCTGATCTGTCTGAAATCGGCCGGTGTGTCCGGATAATTGGAGATCAGGATGCGGCTGTCTGCCCCGTCCACGTTTATATCACCAGGCAGTTCAAACAGTGTCTCTTGCCGGTAGAAGTTGTTAATCACCAGCAACATTTCCTGGCCATAGGTGCGCAGATAGGCAAAGATCTGCGGATGATCTTCCAATATTAAGCGGTAATCCCCGTAGGTGATGATGTCCAGCTCTTTGCGCAACTTGATTAACTTTTGGTAGTGGTAAAAAATCGAGTCCGGATCGGCTAGTGCCTGTTGCACATTAATCTGCTTGTAATTGGGGGCCACGTTAATCCAAGGCGTTCCGTCGGTAAATCCGGCGTGCCGGCTGTCATCCCACTGCATGGGGGTACGGGAGTTGTCTCTGGATTTCTTTTTAATCATGTCCATTATTGCCTGTTCACTGAGCCCCTCTGCCTTTTTCATGCGGTAGATGTTCAGGGTCTCAACGTCACGGTAATCGCTGATGTTCTCAAACTTGGGATCCGTCATGCCAATCTCTTCCCCCTGATAAATATAAGGGGTGCCCTGCATCATATGGATGGTGGTGGCCAGCATTTTGGCCGACTCCCGGTGATACTGTCCGTCATCCCCGTAGCGGGAGACCACGCGAGGCTGATCATGGTTACACCAGAACAAGGCATTCCAGCCGTTGCCTTCATGCATTTTAACCTGCCATTCGGACAAAATGCGTTTTAAAGCCAGAAAATCAAAGTCAGCTACTGCCCATTTTTCTCCGCCGGGATAATCCACTTTCAAATGATGGAAGTTAAAGGTCATATTCAATTCTTTCCGTTCAGGATTGGTGTATTGGATACAATGCTCGATAGATGTGGAAGACATCTCACCGACTGTCATGATGTCATATTTTGAAAAAACTTCCCGGTTCATCTCCTGTAAAAATTCATGTACCCGGGGGCCATCCGTATAGAAACGGCGTCCGTCTCCAGGAGGCACGCTCCCGTCATCATCGGGGAAGCGCTGGTCTTTGGAAATCAGGTTGATCACGTCCAGCCTGAAGCCGTCAACCCCCTTTTTTAACCAAAAATGCATCATCTCATAGATGCGGCGGCGCACCTCTTCATTTTCCCAGTTCAGATCAGCCTGGGTCACATCAAACAGATGCAAATAGTACTGCCCGGTCTGAGGATCATATTCCCAAGCCGGACCGCCAAATTTAGATTGCCAATTGTTCGGTTCCCGTCCGTCTTTCGGGTTATTCCAAATATAAAAGTCCCGGTAAGGGTTGGTTCTGGATTGGCGGCTGGCTTTAAACCACTCATGTTCGGTGGAGGTATGGTTAACGACCATATCCATGATCACTTTGATGTTGCGCCGGTGGGCTTCAGCCAAGAGCTGCTCAAAATCGGCCATCGTGCCATAACGCTCGTCAATTCGATAGTAATCACTGATATCATAACCGTTATCCCGCTGTGGGGATTGATAGATCGGGGTTAACCAAATGACGTCAACCCCCAATGTTTTAAGATAGTCGAGCTTGTGGATGATGCCTTGCAAGTCGCCTTCACCGTTTCCTGTGGTATCCTTGAAACTTTTGGGATAAATTTGGTAGACCACTGCTCTTTTCCACCAGGGTTCTCTCATACTTGTCCACCTCTCAGTTTGGCATAGCCCAGCGTCAGGGCAAAAGGAACAATCAAGGCAATCGCCATGCCGATGAAGAACGCCCCCCACTGCTGCGGGAAGATGGAGAGGAATCCCGGCAGCCCGCCGACACCGATGGATGCCGCTCTCACTTGATTAAGGGTAATAAACGCAGCAGCCGTAGCGGACCCGATCATGGCACAAATAAAGGGATACTTAAATCTCAAATTCACACCAAACATGGCCGGTTCCGTAATGCCCAGATAAGCCGAAACTGAAGATGTTAACGATAATCCTTTTATTTTTTTATCCCGGCTGGCAAACATCATCGCCAAAGCCGCCGAGCCCTGAGAAATATTGGACAAGGCCAGGATGGGCCATAAGAATGTTCCGCCAATGGTGCCGATCAGTTGTAAATCGACGGCTAAGAAAGTATGATGCATCCCTGTCACCACAAGCACAGCATAAAAGCCACCGTAGATCAATCCGCCCAAGAGGGCAAAATGCTCGAACAGCGTCACAAAAGCAGAGGTAATGGCATTGCCGGCCGCAAAAGTGACCGGACCGATCAAGGTAAAGGCTAAGAAGCCTGTTAACAACAAAGTAACGGGGGCGACCACCAGCAGTTTAAACGCATCGGGTACTCTCCTGTCTAAAAACTGCTCCACTTTGGCCAGAACATAAGCGGCAAAAAGCACAGGCAGGACTTGCCCCTGATAACCGATTTTGGACACCTCAAATCCGAATAAATGCCAGGTCGGGACCGTTCCCTCTTGTACCGCTTCAGCATAAGCCCATGCATTTAACAAGGCCGGGTGCACCAGCATGAGACCAAGAACAACCCCCAACAGAGGGCTTCCGCCAAATTTTTTAACCGCAGACCAGCCAATCAAGGCCGGCAGGAAAACGAAGGCCGTATTGGCAATCAGGTTAATGATGTCGGCTAAATCAGCCCACTGGGTGTGAACGTCAATCAAGGCTTGATCCTCATAGAAAATGCCCGGACCAGCCAAAAGATTGTGAATACCCATTAACAAGCCAGCCGTGACAATGGCAGGCAAGATGGGAATAAAAATGTCGGCCAAGGTTTTAATGGCCCGTTGTAAAGGATTGAGCTTTTTCTCCGCGGCATCTTTAACATCCTGTTTGGTCGCGTGGCCGATGCCCGTGATCTCGGTCAATTCTTTGTATACTTTATCGACTGCACCTTGACCGATGACGACCTGAAACTGGCCGTTGGCTGAAAAAGCCCCCTTGACCAAGTCAATGTTCTCCAGTTTCTCTTTGTCCACTTTACTTTCATCTTTTAAAGCAAAACGCAAGCGGGTGACACAGTGGCTGGCCGCCACAATATTGTCTTTACCCCCAATCGCCTCAACAATCTGTTCTACTGATGCTCTGTCGACTGCCATCGCTCTTCCTCCCGTTTCCAATATATCCAACAAATGTTTTTGAAAAAGCGCTTCCAATTGTTGCTACACTTGTAACTGATCTTGTATATACAAGATTTGAACCCTTTACAAGTTTAACTTGTCTATACAAGATCGTCAATGACAAAGTTGTCCAAACCGTATCCTTGCCTAACCCAGAAAGGCTGCCCCAAAGTCATGGTACTTCAGGGCAGCCTCTGTTAATTTCCAGGATGAACGTTTTATGTTGGAAATTCTTTTATTAATAAATCAGCTCACACGAGCGAAGCTGCTTGAAACTCAAGTTTCCTTTAATAGCTTTGTTCAACTGTTTCCTTTGTGGTTGTTTTAGTTTTGGACAAGGAAGAGAAGCTGATTCCTAGCACAATCATACATCCTCCGCACACCATCTCCAGTGTGAGTGGTTCCCCCAGAAAGAGCCAGCTAAACACCACCCCGAAAACAGGAACCAACAGGGTTGAAATGGTGGCTGTCGCTGTATCTATCCTGTTTAAAAGATAAAACCAAATGGTAAAGCACAAAGCAGAGGCCAGCACACCGGTAAACAGCACGGCAAAGAGGCTTGTTACGTTCAGCACAATTGGTTGGCCCCACTCCGCCAGAACAGCCAAAATAGTAATGCCCACAGCCCCAAACACCATTTGATAGGCATTCACCTGTATACGGTCTTGACCAGAGAACTTAAGTTGATAATAAATGTTAGCCACTGCCCAGCACAGGGCAGCAAGCAAAATGAGACTTTCTCCCCATATCACGGCAGGGGTTTGCTGTTTCCATAAGTCGACTCCCAAGATAAGGAAGAGCCCTGCGATGCCTAAAATCAAGCCTATGACTTTTCTCAACCCGAGCTTTTGATTTAAAAAGTGACTGGCTAGCAAGCTGCTCCAAATGGGCATCGTATACAGGATAATGGACGACTTTCCTGCTTCAACAAAGCGCATCCCATACATAATCAGGGCAAAAACCAAAACTGTTTGTATCAGTCCAAGAATGAGCAAGGGTTTCCATTGTAAGTTGTGAAAAGTAAGCCGGCGAAGCCCCCATAAAAGCAGAAGCAATGCCAATGATCCCACGGTAAAACGGAAAGCTGAAAAGGTAAACGGGCCCATATAATCCAAACCTACTTTCATCCATACCCAACCATAACCCCAGATAAACGTTATGGTTAGAATAAGAACGACGATAAACATCCTAGATGACGTAAATAAAGCCAAAGCTTGCCGCCACTTTTTCTGCATGTGACCCACTCCTTATCAATAGATTCTGTAAGGTCCCGTCAACTTCTAACCAGATTTTTTACATGTGGTTCATCTATAATATATTGGCAGATCTTTTATCATAAAGAATACTCGTAGCGGACCAAAATTTCCACTACGAGCCTCATTCCCTTTTAAGATCTCCCTTATCTCCATTTTTCCCGCGGGTACCAATTTTTTTTGACATAAAACCACTCAAGGCATTCCTGAACCATTGCAAATCATGTAATATAAAAATACGAAAAACGATTGAATGTGATAAACTTGGAGGTAGCAATGGAACTGTTGGAAGTGTTTAAGGCCTTGTCCAATGAAACGAGATTGCAGATCTTACAGTGGTTAAAAAATCCTGAAGTTCACTTTCCAAAATCGCAAAACACAAATATACGCGAAGACGGGGTTTGCGTGAGCGACATCCAAAAAAAAGTTGGAATGTCACAATCTACAGTGTCCCATTACCTGTCCATGCTTCAAAATGCCGGATTGATAAAAGCCAAACGAATCGGGCAATGGACTTATTATAAACGGGATGAGGAGAACATCAAAAAAATAATCGAATTGTTATCGAATGATTTATAAAAAAAATCCACGTTTACCATTTACGCCCTAAGCATCATTAAAATTTATACCTTGAAGTCATCTTATTTTTATAGTAATATATCGATATTTCTAGATATTTATATATAAAGGTGTGGAGGGATGATGATGAACCGGTTTGATAAGCATAAAGGATATTCACGCATGTTTAAAGAAAGTCATCTCACTCTTGGGTTGTTCTTTCCCATAGAATCATACGAGGGCAGCATTCCAAAAATGGACATTGACCAGCAAATGAAACTGGCCAAAAGAGCAGAAGAGCTCAATTTTGCTGCATTATTCGTCAGGGACGTTCCGTTACATGATCCTTATTTTGGGGATGTGGGCCAAATTTATGATCCTTGGGTCTATTTAGGATATATAGCCGCCCAGACAGACAACATTGCTTTGGGCACGGGAAGTATTATTCTAACCTTGCGTCACCCTTTGCATGTGGCCAAAGCGGCTGCTTCCATCGACCAAATTTCCGGCGAACGCCTGGTTCTCGGGGTGGCAACAGGAGATCGTCCTATCGAATTTCCTGCCTTCTCCGTTGATCCTGAACAGCGTAGTATTTTGTTTCAAGAAGCCATCATGGTCATGAAAAAAGTGTGGAAGGAGAACTTTCCTGCGATCCGATCACCACGGGTTCAGCTGTCGAACGGGGATCTTTTGCCTAAACCGCGCCTGTTGGACATTCCGGTGTTGGTCACTGGTCACAGCTCCCAGTCCGTGGAATGGATTGCTGAAAACAGTGATGGTTGGCTGTACTATCCCCGAAACTTGAGATTCCAAGCGGAACTGATTAAAAATTGGCGTGCTCATACCGGTCAGTTTAAACCGTTCAGTCAATCCTTATATGTAGATTTGACGGAGGATCCGAATCATCCGCCAATCCCTATCCATTTAGGGTTCCGAATCGGGCGCAATCCACTCATTGAATTTATAGAAAGCCTTAAAATGGCGGGTGTGAACCATGTGATTATGAACTTAAAATATGGCCAACGTCCTGTTGAAGAAGTGGTTGAAGAATTAGGGGAAGAAGTTGTTCCGCACTTTCCGGCATTAAGTTAACAACCCTAAGGTCGAAATTCTCGGCCCTAGGGTGCGGACTTAACTGGACGAATAAATGAATAAATCTCCATGAATAGAATAAAGTCTCAATGAATAATGGTACTATCCTTTTCCAACTATCTGCGATACGCACTCCACATGGCTTGTGTGCGGAAACATATCGACCGGCTGGACATACTGAAGACGGAAACCGGATTGAAGGAGCTTGTTGCTATCTTTAGCCAATGTGGAAGGGTTGCAGGAGACGTAGACCAATCGCTTCGGTTTGACGGCAATGATCGTCTCAAGCAACCGTTTATCACAGCCGGTGCGGGGCGGATCGACGACAATCACGTCAGGATGCCAGCCTTCTTTCACCCAGCGGGGCAGCCACGTTTCGGCTTTTCCGACGACGTATTGCACATGAGGAAAGCCGTGTTTTTTCGCATTCGCATTGGCATCGGCGATCGCTTCAGGGGTGACATCCATGCCCCGCACTTCGCTTGCATGCCGGGCAAGCCATAAGCCAATCGTTCCGACTCCGCAGTAGGCGTCGACGACCTTTTCTTTTCCCGTCAACTGAGCCGCTTTTTTCACCTCGTCGTATACCCTGACGGTTTGGGTCGGGTTCAGCTGAAAGAAGGCCCGGGCCGACAGTTCAAATGACAAGTCTCCGAGCGATTCTTGAATGACTTCCTCTCCTGCCAGATGAAGTGTCTCTTCCCCAAAGATTAACGATGTTTTCCTGCCGTTGATATTTTGCATGAGCGATTTCACTTCCGGTAGGCGGCGGCGGATTTCCTCAATCAGCAATTCCTTCTTTGGAAGATGCTTTTCCGTTGTGATTATCACTAATTGCACTTCCCCTGTTTGCACGCCGACCCGCGTCACAATCGTTCGGACAAGGCCGGTTTTCCTGCGTTCATCGTAAATCGGGATGTTTAAGTCTTGCAGGATCGCTTTCATTTCCTGAGTGACGCGATTCGTTGCCGGATGCTGAATAAGGCAATCGGACAGGTCGATCAGCCGATGGGAATTCATCGCATATAAACCGGCGAGGACTTGTTCCTTTTTCTTTTGTACTTGCAGTTGACTTTTGTTGCGATAGTGCCACGGATCATCCATGCCCATCGTGTCACGAAGCGGCAAGCT
This sequence comes from Caldalkalibacillus uzonensis, assembly GCF_030814135.1. Taxonomy (NCBI): domain Bacteria; kingdom Bacillati; phylum Bacillota; class Bacilli; order Caryophanales; family Bacillaceae; genus Caldalkalibacillus; species Caldalkalibacillus uzonensis. Next base: position 55,537 of record NZ_JAUSUQ010000011.1, read on the forward strand.
GCTTCCGGTTAAGTTCGTATAGCGTTCGAACGCCTGGCGTACAATATCCTTTTTCTCGCGAAGCTGGGCATCATACCGCAAATGCTGCAGCTGGCAACCCCCGCACTGATCATACACAGGACAAGGCGGCTTTACCCGTTCCGGCGACGGCTTGCGAACCGTGTGAATCGCCCCCTCTGCATAACCGGGATGAACATTCGTCACTTCCACGACAACTTCTTCACCAGGTAAAGCACCGGGAACAAAGATAACCTTTCGCTTGTAATAGCCGACTCCCTCTCCATTAATGCCCAGTCGTTTTATCGTAAGGGGAATTTTTTGTCCCTTTTCAATTGCAACATCTCTTGTTTTCTCACGTTTCATTTCTTCCACTCCGTCTCTCTTGTTGACTGGTTACCATTATAGCACGCCGTATAAGAAAATTCCTAAACTTACTAGACCCACAATCCTGCTTATTTTTGAAACAGCCCCATGTTCTCTATCATCATGAAGATGATCACGAAATGGAGTGCCACTTGCGATGCAGTCGGATTTTTGCAGCGGTGAGGTTTATCTGCGCGAAAGCGAATCGCCTCGTGCGTATGAAGCTCATACGTTTCTCCATCGACAACACTCTCATCTTTGCGAACAATTGACTTGCGCAAAAGCGATTCCATAAGCCTTTTTTCGACTTGAGCTTTCAATCCTTTGAGCGATGCTGTCACATCTCACTTTATACGTTCCATCAATATTACACACTCCACATGGCTGGTGTGGGGGAACATATCAACGGGTTGTACTTCCCGGGTTTGAAATCCGCCCACTTCCAAAATACGCAGATCCCGCGCCAAGGTAGAAGGGTTACAGGAAACATACACCACCCGCTCCGGTTTCATCTCAATAATGGTCTGCAGCAGAGACTCATCACAGCCCTTACGCGGGGGATCAACGACAATAACATCGGCTTTAATGCCTTGCGCCCGCCACCAAGGGATGATCTTCTCTGCCTCTCCTACGGCAAACTGCACGTTGGTCATCCCATTAAGCCGGGCATTCCGCTTGGCATCGGCCACAGCTTCGGGAACAACTTCCACCCCCAACACCTGCTTTGCTTTTTGAGCCAAAAACAGAGAGATGGTGCCGATGCCGCAATAAGCATCGATCACCGTTTCATACCCTTCTAAACAGGCATACTCCAGGGCTTTTTCATACAATACCTTGGTTTGCACCGGGTTGACCTGAAAGAAGGAGCGGGCTGAAATGGCAAAACGGATATCGCCAATTTTGTCATAGATATAAGGCTCTCCCCACAAAACTTTGCTCTTGTCTCCAAAAATCACATTGGTCCGCTTGATGTTAATATTTTGGACGATGCTTTTCAGATTGGGAAAAGAGGACACCAATTCATCCACTAATTTATTCTGGGCAGGGATGTGCTCTCCATTGGTGATGAGGACAATCATCAATTGACCGGTGGCAAAGCCGTACTTGGCTACCACATGGCGCAACAGACCGCTGTGCTTTTCCTCTTTATAAGCCGGGATCCCCAGGCGCGTGCCGATCTCCTTGACCTTTTGAATGACTTGATCGTGCTGTTCATGCTGAATCAAACAGGCTTTCATATCAATGATGTCATGACTGCGCAGGCGGTAAAATCCGCCGATCAATCCCCCTTCTTCTTCCCCGATCGGCACCTGCGTTTTGTTCCGGTATCGCCATGGTTCCTCCATGCCTAGCACAGGGTGAACGTTAACCTTGTTTAAATCCAAACCGCCAATCCGTTCAAGATCGCTTTTCACCAGCTGTTCCTTATATTTCAGCTGCTCCTCATAGGCTAAATGCTGCAGTTGACAGCCACCACAACGGGCAAAGAGCGGACAGGGCGGTTCCACTCGCGCCGGGCTTTGCTCTAGAATCTCCACCACTTTGGCATAGCCGAAGTTTTTCTTTGTCTTCAAGACCTTTGCTTTCACCACTTCGCCGGGCAAGGCATCTTTGACAAACAGGGTATACCCATCATAACGGCCCACACCCATTGCTTCGTGATTGAGATCATGTATCTTCAGTTCTACTTCATCATTTTTCTGTACCGGCAGCTGTACCTTGGTAGACATGAACTGTTCCCTCTTTCACAAAGCTCTATCCAGTTTTGCCACATACACTCACTTATTATCCTTCACGGATTGTACCATACTTACACAAAGAAACAAACATCTCTACAAAAACTGCATATACATACTAAATTGTTTGAACCTCCCCCACCTACACTTTGTCTTGAGGCCAATTAATTGTTTAAAAATTTAGCATAGTGAGCACACTAATAATAGGATATTAACAGAATACAACTATGAAGGAGGATTAGGTATGGCCAGAAAAAAAGCGGCTCATTCCATTGCCCATTTGATTGACCAGTATAAAGCGGATATCCTGAACAGCAAGGAGTGGCTTGAACAAATCGAAGAAAAGTGGGAAAAAAGAGTGATGCAAAACTCCCACAGCCAACAAGTCCATTCATCATAAACAAGCTTTCAGCCAATCTTAATAACAGCTGAGTCTCTCCGATACTAAAGAGCTGTCCTCCGTGACAGCTCTTTGTTTGTAGGCCTGTATAGGTTTGAACAACAAGCGATTTCCTACAACACCTTACTTAAAAATGCCTGTGTACGGGGATGCTGAGGGTTGCTAAACAGTTGCTGAGGGTCCCCTTCCTCCATAATAACGCCTTGATCCATAAAGATGACCCGGTCCGCCACTTCACGAGCAAAGCCCATTTCATGGGTGACCACAACCATGGTCATCCCTTCCTTGGCCAATTGTTTCATGACCGCCAATACTTCACCGACCATCTCAGGGTCCAAGGCTGACGTGGGTTCATCAAACAGCATCACTTTTGGTTCCATGGCCAACGCTCGGGCAATGGCGACACGCTGTTTTTGTCCCCCTGACAGGGAGTCGGGATAAACCCCCGCTTTCTCCGCTAACCCAACCTTGTTTAAAAGGGCCATCGCTTTTTCCTCTGCCTTTGTCCTCGGCCAGTTTCTCACCTTCATCGGCGCCAACGTAATGTTTTCCAAAACCGTCATATGGGGGAAAAGGTTAAATTGTTGAAAAACCATCCCCACCTCTGTGCGTACTTGATTAATATCGGTTTTTTTATCCGCCAGATCCACCCCGTTAATATACACATGTCCATCCGTAATCGATTCTAAAAGGTTTAGACAGCGCAGAAACGTTGATTTTCCCGACCCGGACGGACCGATAACGACCACTACTTCCTGCGGCCGGATCTCTATGTCGATTCCCTTCAAAACCGCCAGATCACCAAAGGACTTTTTTAGATTGGTCACCTTGATCATTCTGTCTTCATCCTCCGTTCAATGTAGTTCAGCAGATGCGTTAAGCTGAGCGTTAAGGTGAGATAGATCAGCGCTGCCATCAGATAAGGTTCCCATACGGCAAAGTATTGGGCCTGAGCTGCCCTTCCCCAGTACATCAGCTCGGGTACTGCAATGATGGCCCCTAAGGACGACTCCTTTAACAAGATAATAAATTCGTTCCCCAGAGGAGGCACCATCCGCTTAAAGGCCTGGGGCAAAATAATATAGCGCATGGCCTGGGTATGCGTCATGCCCAGTGACCGGGCAGCTTCCATCTGCCCCCGGTCGATGGATTGGATCCCGGCCCGGAAGATTTCGGCAATATAGGCAGCAGAGTTCAAAGCAAGGGCGACAATGATCGAAGCAGTAGAGTTAACGGGACTCATCAACATGGGCATCAGACCGAAATGGATCAGCAAGATCTGGACCAGAAGCGGCGTTCCCCTAAAAAAGTTAATGTACCACACAAAGGGCAGACGGATGAAAAAATTGGAGGACATTTTGCCTAAGCCGATCATCAGGCCTAAAACGGTCCCTACGATCACCCCTGCCAGGGAGATCCAAATCGTCAGCAAAGTGCCTTTAATAAAAAACGGAAGATAAGCGATAATCACATGGAGACGGAAATTAAACGTTTCGGCTAAAAAGGCTTCCACAGACATTAGAACGGTTTCCGGCGACATAAGCATAAAACTCCTTTTAAGTCACTTGATTTATAACCGAAAATGAAGTCCAGGTAGAAAAAGAGCGTAACGCACACACGTTACGCCAACCCATAGGAGCAACCCACAGCCGTTAGCTTGCCCTATTCCGCATTTAAGAGAGTTTCAACATCTGGCGTTGTACCAAACCATTTTTCATAAATTTCAGCATAAGTCCCGCTTTCAATAACGGTTGTTAAGGCTTCATTGAAAATCTCTACCAGTTCACTACCTTTAGGGAACATGAGGCCATAGAATTCGGATTCGAAGTTCTCCGGATCTTCAATGCCTACGAAATTATCATTGGGGTTGTTCTTCAGGTATTCGTTCACCACGGCGTTGTCAGTGACAACGGCCTCAACATCTCCGTTTTTCAGGGCCATAATTGCGACAGCAGAGCTTTCATACTTCAAAATATCGGAATGGTTTTCACCGAGGATTTTTTCCACGGCAAATTGTCCCGTCGTCCCGTTTTGTACCCCTACTTTTTTACCGACTAAGTCAGTGGCGCTTTTGATATCGGAATCCTCAGGGACGAGAATCATGTGGGTGGATTCATAATAGGGACGGGTAAAATCATAGCTTTCTATGCGGTCATCGGTAATGGTAATGCCTGAGATAGCCAGGTCCACTTCTCCATTTTGCACGGCAACAAAGAGGGGATCCCAACCCAAATTGCGCACTTCATGCTCGAATCCCGCTTCCTCCATTACAGCCGCTAACAAGTCAATGTCAAAACCGACAATTTCTCCTTTGTCCAAGAACTCAAACGGGGCAAAAGCAGCTTCTGTGCCGACGATTAATTGCTGTTTTTCCTCTACAGCTGTTTCACTATTTTCCTCTCCAGCTGCTTCATTGGTGTCTGCCGGCTGGCCTGAACCGCAAGCAGCCAACAGCGCTGTTAAAACTAAAAACACCAGACCCAACCATAACGATTTTTTCATCTCATTTCCCCCTTGTATCATTCTTTTAATTTCCGACTCTGCTCATGCTCATCTCTATTCTTTCTGTCTATGTCTATATAGTATAGTATTAATAGTATTAAGAATGCAAAATGTATAAGAACTGTATATTTAAAAGACTATGTTTATATCTATGCCACAACTAGATTTAACCATAGAACAAGCATTTTCTCAATACTTTTTTATGGACAAAAGTTTGCCAATAGAACAAAAAAGCCAGCCCAGAGGCCGGAACACATGGGAATAACGCTTATTTAAGCTGCCCGCCCGGAATAAAGGCTGACGGATAATCACTGAAATAGGGAATGTGTTGCCGGGCGCCCTTGACCAATGACGGATCAAAAGGCGCAAGGATGATTTCTTCCCTGTCAGAGCCAGATTCTGTGATCACCTGTCCCCACGGGTTGACCAACCTGCTTCGGCCGCATGCCCTGCTTCCGGCGGCATTTACCCCCAGTACATAACATAGATTGTCCAGGGCCCGGGCTCTGGTTTGAATCTCCCAGCGGGGTTCCGCTGTTTTGCTCCAGACGGAAGGACAGATGATCAGCTGCGCTCCCTTCAGGGCCAGTAAGCGGGCCGGTTCAGGAAACTCCAAATCGTAACAAATCAGGACGCCCACAAGCCCCAGAGCCGTCTCAAACACCTGGTAATCCAACGGACCCGCAGAGAAAGCCTCCTTTTCCTGTCCCCATAATAATGATTTGCGCTGAACCCCCAACACTGCCCCGTCATTATTAATCACTGCAGCCGAAATATACAAGCGGTTCCCGTCACGGGCATCCTGTTCGGGAAACGGGACTATCAACACCGTCTGCAGTTCTCTGGCCAAAGCTTGAAACTGCTGCACGGTCGGGCCGGAGACTGGTTCAGCATAGCGCCGGAAAAGGGCAGGTTCCAGATCATATCCGGTCACCCACAGTTCCGGCAGCACAATCAGTTGGGCACCCCGTGCATGGGCTTCCCGGACCATGTTATCTGCCTTCTTCCTGTTGCGTTCAACTTGGCCAACGTGAGGTGCCATTTGGATGGCGGCCACTGTAGCCATGGCAGATCCCCCGTTCTGTGCTCAACGGAGAGTCGAGCAGCTTAACTTGAAAAGACATCTTTTAATCTTTCAAAGAAGGCAATGATTACATCGAGAACTTTACGCAAGAAATTGCGGGTTTCTTCCCGGTCCAAAATCTCATTTAAGTTATCCCGAATATTTTTGAGCTGGTTGCTGACTTGCTCCCAGTTGATATCCAGGCTTTTAAGACGCTTTAGCAAATGTACTAGTGCATCGATATCCTCTTCTGTAAGTTCAATGCCCAGTTCTGCGGCGATCTCCCGAATCAGATTACGGTAATCTTCATCGGTTTCCAGCTTGGTGTCAGCCAATCTTTCTTTAAGCCGTCTCATCAGTTCGGCCGCTTCTTCTGAGCCGATCTTATCGGCCAGTTCGGCCGTTGTGACCATTTCCTCGTTGGCCACTTGCTTCTGTTCTTCGTCAATTTCAATATCTGCTGCTGCCTCAAAGGCTTTGATGATCCCCGTCAGACCGGCTGTGCCACTGACACCAAATGGGGCCGTCACATACACATCAGCATCCTGGATGCCGGCCGTGGCCATGGCATTGGCATACATTTCTTCTGTAACCCAATCAATGTTGTTGGTGCTGACTGTGAGGCCAGCCCCTTCTTCCAGAAGCGTAATCCTGGCAGAAGAGATGGCCCGTGTGCCAATCGTCTTTTCATCAATATACTGACCGAGATATTGATGTTCCTCCTGATTGGATACGTAGATAATTTCCACATCTTCACCAACACCCATTTCAGCCAAAATTTGTTGGCGTTGCTCCTGGGTCAGGTTCTCACCAAGGGTCACCACTGTTTCCCCGGTGATGGCATCAGCAGAAACCGGCAGGACAAAACTAAACACCAGCAAAGTGAATAAAGCCAAACTTGCAAGCCATTTTTTATAAGGCTTTTCCATCATCCATAACATGGGTTGTCCCTCCTTAATTCCAATAAAATGAAACACATGTTAGCGTTTTTCTTCCCTTGTCTAATCTCTTATATTCGCCCCGTTTTCTTTTCTTTATGGGGGAAAAATGCGGCTAAAACCACCCTCCCATTCTATTTTTCCCACTAAAGGGCTTCTATAATCTATGTCTATTAACTTTTGCTTTCAATTATACATGCTTGTCTCATATTTGTGAGCAGGATTAGCCCGGGGTGCGCAAAACCAGGTGTTTATGCAGCACTTTAAAATGGCTGGGTAACGTTCCTCCCCGCTCACCGTCCAAGTTCAGCTGGACGGGATCAAGAGAGGTGACTTTCAGTTCAGCTGTTTGAAAGTAAATCACACGGGGATCATGAATATGCTCCCCCCTGATGACTTGCGTGGCAATCTTCAGAAACTCAGGCATGGTTGTTTTGCGTACCACCAGCACATCAAAGTAGCCGTCGTTCATCACTGCCTGGGGGGCCAGTTTCTCAAAGCCCCCCACCGAATGGCTGTTGGTGACTAAAAACAGCATAATCTCTTCATCAATGACCCGTTTGGGAGAGGTGATGGTTACCCGGGTGGGCTTCAACCAGGCCAGTTTTTCGATACCCTTGACATAGTAAGCCAATTGGCCAAACATTGTTTTGAGCCGGCTGGGCACTTCGTAAGTGAGCTCGGTGAGCGTCCCTCCGCCGGCAATATTGACAAAATACTGCCGGTTCACTTTGCCCACGTCAATGCTGGTGGTTTTTCCTTTAATAATGACATCACAGGCCGCTTCAAAATCTTTGGGAATACCCAGCGCACGAGCAAAATCATTTGTAGTGCCAGCTGGGATAATCCCCAGTTGGGGACGGTGTTTTTTTTCAGCCAAGCCATTGACTACTTCATTGACGGTACCGTCTCCCCCTGCAGCAATCACCAGGTCATAACGGCGCTGAACGGCAGTCTCGGCTGCCCGTATGGCATCTCCCGCACCGGTGGTGGCATGACAGGAGGCTTCGTACCCGGCTCTTTCCAGCTTCTCCAGTATGCTTGGTATGTATTTGCGGAACAGCTCCCGCCCTGCCGAAGGATTGTAAATGATGCGTGCCCGTTTATACATAGTAGACGCTCCTCGTGTTCAAAAGGTTTCAGTGCTCCACACAGCACGCAAAACAAATAGAAAAATACCTTCACTACGCTATCCTTATCATACTCGAATTGGTAAGGCTTGTCATCATTGTATGCGTACAGTATGCTCGCTGTGCCTTGAACCGAATCCGATTTCATGTTTAAAAAAATTTCTTCTCCGAAGAAGGAATGTCAAAAGTTTTATCGAACTATAAAAATATCCTAATTACACCAACCTATCTTTGTCTCATCCAGATGCAGTCACTATTTATTCCAATTAGGAGTTCCCTATGAACATTCCATTTATTAAAAAATACTTACAAAAATGGCACAACAAATTAACGAAAAAAAGTAAAGAAAAAGCAACCCACGAAAGTGGTGCTGACACAGAAACGAAACCCGTTCAACCTGAAGATTACCATACAGTCATTGGTCGTATGGCCGCTTTTTTCGCTCACGAAATACGCAACCCTTTGACAACGATTATCGGTTTTTCTCAGTTTTTAGAACAGGATCCGCACATCAAATCAGAGCCTCACATCTCTCAATATATTTCTATTATTAAGGAAGAAGCCATACGCATGGAGTCCTTAATTCAAGAACTGCTGACTTTGTCAAAGTCTCATTTAAACCAAGACAACCTGTCCATTATTGATGTAAAAAGCAGTGTTGAAAAAATTGTCGCCATCTATTCCATGCAGACCCAAAATGACAATATCCGCTTCATTACCTCTTTAGCAGACGAAGTGTATATTACGGGAAACACTGTACGTTTTGAAAGATTGCTGATCAATTTAGTCAAAAATGCAGTCGAAGCCATTAAAAACGATGGAACGATTGAAGTCAGTGTTGCAAAAGAAAACGACACTGTATTACTCTCAATTATTGACAGCGGTCCGGGATTTGCACCTGACCAGCTTGAGCAAGTCTTCTATCCCTTCTTTACCACCAAAGAAACCGGAACAGGATTGGGATTGCCGATATGCAAGGCGATTACCGAAACGTTAGGTGGTACAATCACCATTGAAAATCATCCCACCAAAGGCGCTCACGTGAAAATGGAATTTCCCTTAAGCCGACAAGTTGCGAACAAAAGTTGAATATTTCCGTTGAGAGATAGGAGATAGCCATGAATCATCTGTTAGTGTTTTACTTAGTATCAGTAGTAGAATGGATTGCCCTTTTATCCTTTCCAATTATTTTATTAGGATATCACTATCAGAAATATATCAAAAGAATTACCCTCATTGCTTTAATCATAAGTTTATTCTCTTTACTTCTACGGCTCACTTCCTTACATCTATTTGTTATTATTGCATCCCAAATAATAATTCTCATATTTTTAAAAAAATTATTCTATAAATCAAATTATTTGGAGTCCCTTGTACTGACCGGAATTGGCTACGGTTTTTATGTTTTTCTTCATCTGTTAATAGCGGAAGTAATCATATCTTTATCATCATACAATTATTTCGAGTTACTCTTCTCCAATATTAAATACTTCCACCAAAGTATAACTGCACTTTTGGTGCTAACAATTTGTTATTTAGTACATAAAAACCATTACCACTTGTTGGAGTTTCGTGACAATTTAAAAGCCCAAAAGCATGAAAAGCAATTTAAAACGATCATTATTACAATTTCTTTGCTCACATTTATCTTTATTTGCCTTGCTGCTTTTACAATGCTGAATGATGAATTAAATTTCCGGTACCCTTTCGTATTGTCTTGTATTATCGTGTTATTTATCATCTTATCGATTTATCTGATCCTGCATACCCAATTTCAGAGAAAACGCTTGCTTGAAGCCAAGAAGTTTTATCTTGATCAGGAACAACAAGTGGCCACAATAGTGGAAAAGCTAAAAAAAGACTATATTGGTCATTTTCAAGCCCTGTTAAAGCTTTGTGAGCGCAATTCCGCTCAACTCATTAAAGACTATGTTGAGAAACGCCGTCTACATATCGATTCATCATTTTTATCAAAAGGAAGTTTCCTTGCAAATGTGGAATCCGTTGATGAACTGCTTTATGCTTTTTTGGTAAACAAACGCAAATTAGCAGATTTATTAGGGATAACTCTTATTGTAACTGCTGATAGTCAATGCGATGTTCCCGTCTCATTCAAGCAAATTCGTTATTTAAGTACCATTATAGATGAGTTGCTGTTTCTCCATTATCAAGCTTCTAACGACAAGGAGAAAGAGCTTCACTTTCAGATTCAAAAACTAGAAGAAGGCATTCGTTTTCAGATAGTCAGCGATCTGATAGTTAGTGAGGAGCAGAGTGCGAGCTTGAAACTTTTCGACGTCATGTTTCAATTCGAAAAAGATAATGCCACAGTTCAATCCGTCTTAAGCCCAGTGCAACTCTCCATTTTCTGTCCGTTATATTAACAAAGAGGTGTGTACCATGTTTGAAAAGTGGGCTGTAACTGCCGCCGACTACATTAAAAAAGCCAACCCGGAAGAAACGGAACCTCATGACGTCCTTGTTTTTGGCTTTACGATCTTGTTTAATGTATTGTTTACATTGTTCCTTTTATTCTGTATTGGCTGGCTGTTGGAGGTCCCCTTCCTTGTCCTGCAAGTTGCTCTATCCTTTATGATCGTCCGTATCCTGACTGGGGGCGCCCATTTGGATCATTCTCTCGCCTGCTCACTAGCAAGTATACTGTATATTTTAGTGTCCCTTTTACTTCCAATTAACGACTTATTGATGAACAGTTACTTTGCCGCCACCATCCTGTTGCTCCTTCGCTATGCTCCCTATTATGAACCTCACCAGTTGAAACATTCACAACAATGGGAGCGCAAAAAAAAATTGTTAGCAATTATATGGGTGATCATCAGCATCGTGCTCTATCACTTCTTCCTTCAGCCCGGGTTGCTCTTCGGTGCTCTGCTGCAAGCGTTGTCACTAACCCCGGCTGGGATTAATCTCACCCATATGTTGAATACAATGCTTGCCAAAGGAGGTGAAAACCATGAAAAAAACAGCTAAATGCATCTCAAAAATGACCCTTGCTCTTTCCAAAGTGTTTGTTAATGCCTCCAGCCCATTTACTCATGCTCCCAAAATACCTGAAAGCCTAAAGAAAACGAAATAATACTACCAGCCTGAACAACAACACTAACGCGGCTGCCCCCATCCATTGCATCGTATGGTGGGGACAGCCGCGCTTTCTTTTCTCAAGGAAAAATTTTTACCGTTTGGCAATTTCCTCACGCAACAATTTGTTGACCAGTTGCGGATTGGCTTTACCTTTGGTTTCTTTCATCACTTGGCCCACCAAAAAGCCGATGGCCCGGTCCTTGCCGTTTTTGAAATCCGTAACAGATTGCGGGTTGTTGTCAATGACCGCATTGACAATCTTGGCCAGCTCTCCTTCATCGGAGATTTGAACCAGCCCTTTCTCTTTCACGATCGTTTCCGGGTCGCCGCCCTTTTCCACCAGTTCGGCAAAGACCTGCTTGGCAATTTTGCTGCTGATGGTGCCTTTTTCAATCAAGGCAATCATTTTGCCCAACTGTTCAGGCTTGAGGGCCGTTTCATCCAGTTCTTTGTGCTGGGCGTTCAAATAGCCCAGCACATCCCCCATCATCCAGTTGGCCACCAGTTTGGGATCCTCACAATACTTAGTGGCTTTTTCAAAGAAATCAGCCAGAGATTTTTGAGCAGTCAAGACACCCGCATCGTAGTCAGACAAGCCGTATTGTTCCATATAGCGTGCTTTCCTGGCGTCGGGTAATTCCGGGATGGTGGCCTTCACTTCATCCAGGAGCTCCTGGGTGATCTCCACCTTTACCAGGTCAGGCTCTGGGAAGTAGCGGTAGTCATGGGCTTCTTCTTTGCCGCGCATTTTAACCGTTTCACCTGTGGCTTCATTCCAGCGGCGGGTCTCCTGTTCCACCTGGCCCCCGGCGCGAATCACTTCTTCCTGGCGGCGTGCTTCATATTCCAACGCTTTTTGCACCCCGCGGAAGGTGTTCATGTTTTTCAGCTCGGTGCGGATGCCAAATTCCTTTTGTCCGACTGGGCGGATGGAAATGTTGGCATCACAGCGCAGAGAGCCCTGCTCCATTTTACAATCGGAGACTTCAGTATATTGCAGAATGGCCTTCAATTTCTCCAGATAGGCATAACCTTCCTCAGGGGAACGGATATCCGGTTCAGAGACGATCTCAATCAGCGGTGTTCCCACCCGGTTATAGTCTACCAGGGAGTAGTTCTCACCGGAAACATGGGTCAACTTACCGGCGTCTTCTTCCAGGTGCAAACGTTTGATGCCGATCCGTTTCTTGTGGCCATTCACCTCAATCTCCAGCCAGCCGTTTTGGCCGATGGGCTGGTCATATTGAGAAATTTGGTACGCTTTGGGCAAGTCCGGATAAAAATAGTTCTTGCGGTCAAACTTGGTTTCAGTGGCAATTTCACAGTTGAGGGCCAAAGCCGCTTTGATGGCATACTCCAATGCTTTCTGGTTTAAGACAGGCAATACCCCTGGATGTCCTAAACAGATGGGACATGTGTGCGTGTTCGGGGGTGCGCCAAATGTGGTGCGGCAGCCGCAAAAAATTTTGGTTTCAGTGGATAATTCGGCATGCACTTCCAAGCCAATGACGGTTTCAAACTTCATCTTCTCAACCCCCCTTTTACAGTTGTGGACGTGCTTGATGATGTTCGGTATGTTGTTCATAAGCATGAGCGACACGCAAAATGGTGGATTCAGCAAAGGCTTTGCCAATAATCTGCAAGCCAACGGGCAAGCCCTTGCTGTCAAATCCGCACGGTACGCTGATCGCTGGCACGCCGGCCAGATTAACGGGGCAAGTGAGAATGTCTTCTACATACATGGTCAGCGGATCATCCACTTTCTCCCCGATTTTCCACGCTGTAGTCGGTGTTGTTGGACCGACAATGACATCATATGTCTCAAACAGCTGCTCAAAGTCTTGCTTAATTAAGGTGCGCACCTGCTGTGCTTTCTTATAATAGGCGTCATAATATCCCGAGCTTAACGAATATGTACCCAACATAATGCGCCGTTTCACTTCGGCGCCAAAACCTTGGCTGCGGGTTTCTTTGTACATATCGAGCAAATTCTCCGCCTGGTCAGCCCTTACGCCATAGCGCACGCCATCATAGCGGGCTAAGTTGGATGAGGCTTCAGAGGAAGCGATAATATAGTAAGCCGGAATGACATAATCGGAATGTGGCAGGGAAACTTCCTCCCAAGTGGCACCCAGGCTTTCCAACACATTAAGTGCCTCCAACACTTTTTCCCGAACCTCAGGATCGATGCCTTCTCCCATATACTCTTTGGGCACAGCTATTTTCAGACCGGACACATCATCTGTTAATGCAGATACATAGTCAGGCACATCCACCTTGGCCGAGGTAGAGTCATGTTTGTCATAGCCGGCAATCACTTGCAGCACATAAGCCGCATCTTCTACATTTTTGGTGACCGGCCCGATTTGATCCAACGACGAAGCAAAGGCGACCAAACCAAAACGGGAGACCAATCCATAAGTTGGCTTAAGGCCAACAACCCCGCAAAAAGCAGCTGGCTGGCGAATGGATCCCCCTGTATCAGAGCCGAGGGCAAAATAGACTTCACCCGCCGCCACACTGGCCGCTGAACCGCCGCTGGAGCCGCCGGGGACATAGTCGGTATTCCACGGGTTGCGTACAGGTGCGAATGCTGAGTTTTCATTTGATGAACCCATGGCAAACTCATCCATGTTGAGTTTGCCCACCATGACAGCTTGGGCCTCATTCAGCTTGTCCACCACAGTGGCATTGTACACCGGGACAAAATTAGCCAGGATTTTGCTGGCACAGGTGGTTTTGACACCCTTGGTGGACATATTATCCTTAATCCCCATGGGCAAGCCAAATAAGAGACCGGTTTCATCTTCACCGGCCAGGTTGTCCAACTGCCTTGCTCTGTCTAGGGCACCTTCTTCGTCAAGGGTAATGAATGCATTGAGCTGTCCATCCACTTCCTTGATCCTTTGCAGTGAAGCATCGACAAGCTCACTGACACTCAGTTGCTTGTTGCGTAGTTGTTGATGTATCTCTCGAATACGCAGGTCAAAAACTGACATCGTCTTCCTCCTCTCTATTCTTCCAGGACGCTTGGCACTTTTACCTGGCCATCTTGGTGCTCAGCCGTGTTTTTTAACGCTTCTTCAACTGGCAATGATTCATGGGGCACATCGTCTCTCATGACATTGACGAGCGGTAAGACATGACTGGTAGGTTCCACATTGTCCGTGTCCAGTTCATTTAACTTTTGAGCAAAATTAAGGATGCTGTCCAGCTGTTTGGTAAACTGTTCTTTCTCTTCTTCCGTTAAGTTTAATCGGGCTAAACGGGCTACATGCTCCACTTCCTGTTTGCTAATCGTACTCATCTTGACACCCCCAGCAAGATTGTCCATAAACATGATAATAGCAGAGAAAATAGGCAGATTCAAGCAAACAACTAATCTAACATCCCCCCTTTCTCTCCTCTTTACAACCGACAATTACAAAAGGGAGCGTGCAGCTCCCTAAAATTCCGTTTGACTTGTAGTAACCCTGTTTGTTTTACATAACCTCCGAAACGGCCTTCTTAAGCAGGAAATTTAACAGGTAATCTGGATCACCGGTCTTGGCATTGGTGCCGGACATGTCGAAACCGCCGAAGGGATGCACACCCACAATGGCTCCGGTACATTTACGGTTAAAGTACAAATTGCCCACATGAAACTCTTCCCGGGCTTTCTCCAAGTTAAAGCGGTTGCGGGAGAAGACTCCTCCGGTTAAGCCATACTCTGTATCATTGGCAATAGCCAGGGCTTGGTCAAAGTCCTTAGCTTTAATGAAGGCCAAAACCGGACCAAAGATTTCTTCTTGAGCGATCCGCGCTTTGGGATCCACGTCGGCAAATATGGTAGGCTCAATGTAATAACCATAATCAGGGCCTTTGTTCCCACCCAAAACCAACCGTCCTTCTTGTTTGCCAATCTCAATGTATGCCAATATTTTATTCATGGCCGACTCATCAATCACCGGACCGGTAAAAACTTGGGGATCGCTGACATCGTCCACTTTCAGGTGCTTCGTTTTTTCAACAACCAGATTAAGCACTTCGTCATACACTTCCTCCAAAACGATGGCCCGGGACCCGGCTGAACACTTCTGCCCGCAGAAGCCGAAAGCTGAGTTAACAATGTTAGTGACAGCTATGTCCAAATCGGCTTCCTTGTCAACAATAATGCTGTTCTTGCCGCCCATCTCGGCCACCACCCGCTTGATCCAGCGTTGTTCAGGTGAACGCTTGGCCGCCAGTTCATTAATGCGCAAACCCACATCCTTTGAACCCGTAAAGCTGATAAACCTGGTCTGGGGATGTTCAACCAAGAAGTCACCCACTTCTCCCCCGCTGCCCGGCAGGTAGTTGACGACCCCATCAGGCAAGCCTGCTTCCTTAAGCACTTCATAGAATTTATAGGCAATGACCGGGGTAGCACTGGCAGGCTTCAGTACAACTGTGTTGCCGCACACAATGGAGGAAGCGGTCATACCGCACATAATGGCCAGGGGAAAGTTCCACGGTGGAATGATAATACCTACCCCCATCGGAATGTAAAAGACTTCATTATCTTCTTCCGGCAGACCTGTTAGCATCTGTGGCTCAGACAAGCGAATCATCTGCCGGCCATAATATTCCAAGAAGTCGATTGCCTCGGCTGTGTCAGCATCAGCTTCCACCCAGCTCTTTCCGGCTTCTTTCACCAGCCAGGCAGAGAACTCGTGTTTACGCCTGCGCAGAATGGCTGCTGTTTTAAACAGAATCCGTGCCCGCGCTTCGGCCGGAACACGCCTCCACTCTGCAAATGTTTCTGCAGCAGCCTGGATCGCTTGTTCAGCCAAAGTTTGGTCTGCTTTGGAAACAACCCCTACGACCTGATCAGTACGGGAGGGGTTAATGGAAACAATCTTCTCTTCCGTGGTGATTTTTTTACCTTTGATTATCAGAGGATAGGTTTGGCCCAATTCTTCTTCAACTTTATCCAGCGCCTGCTGAAAATCCGTTTCGTTCTGCTCATCCTTAAAGTTGGTAAAGGGCTCGGGTTTAAACTCAATGACCATGATTAACATCCTCCTGCTTCAAAATGAAAACACTTTTATTCCCAATTCCTATTGCAAACGATATGCACTTTTTACTGCAAATCTCTTCTCATCCTGCCCCGAGCCCGGCCGGTTTATGCTTGCAGCAACGAAAATCCCGCCAACATGAAGGCTCAGAATCGTTGTCTTAACGGTTCACATGGATAAACGGTTCACTTCCAGGTGAGCGGGTAAACAGGGCTTTTTGATCATTGACGCTGCCCACATAAATGTTTAAATATATGTTCTCCGGGAAGGTCTCCATGGCTTCTGAGCCTAAATACTGAGTCAGCTGGATGACTTCCGCAATACTGGCAAACTCGGTGGTGACCTCCAGGTTGAGCTCAACCAGCTCCTCATTAACAAACCGCCCGGTCCCCACCACACCCACATAGCGGGGAAAGAAATCCTGAATACGCTGGACAAAGGAGTTATAATCGCTGGATAACTGGCTGTTCAAGCGACTCAACTCGGGAGACGGGAACAGCAGATAAACTTCGTTAATGGTCCGCCACTCAGATACTTCTTGCGCATGAGGCTCTACATAACCCACAGATAAAAAATTGCCTGGTCGGTAGGCCTGACTTTCCTCCAACTGATACAAAGCAATGACAATGGGCACATCTTGCACTTTAGCCCGCAAGCGCTGTGCTAGTTCATCCGCCATTGCAAAACCATAATTGCGCAATTGATCGGCAGTGTAATATAATGTTTGTTTCGTTCCATCCTCCCTTTCGACTTCATAACTGGAGACCAACGATAAACCAATGACGACACCTTGCAGGTCTTGACCGTTCAGTGCTAAATAGTTGTGCTCCAAAATATGCTGCAAAACATGACTAGGGGCTTCAGCAGGGTTAAGACTCTCAGGACTTTCTGTTGCTTCCTTTAGCCACTCCGCTCCTTCCGCGCGAGAGATCAATTGCCCTCCCACAAACAAATAGTTATCAGGGGGGAAATATTCTTGGGCAATTTCAAGCAGTCCAAGCTCCAGACGGTCCTGATCCAACCGGTAGCCCCGCAGCCGTTCATTAATCAAATGTCGTGTCGGGCTTTCTTGTAAAGGAGACAGCCCAGCATAATGGGTCTCGGTAATTTGAACAGTGGGAGTCACCCGCTGCACCTGTTCAGCAGGATCATCCGGTTCGACGATCTCTTCCTGCTCCTGGTTTGGCAAACAGCCGCTTAGACCAGCAACTAGCAAGGCAATAAACCCGATTCCTAATAGTTCCTTTAACCTTAACACGTTCACTGTTCTCCTTCCTCATTCGTTTCCTCTTTGACCCGATTGGGCAGATAAAAAACAAGCACTAAACTGGCCAGAGCAAAAAGAGACACACCCCAGTATACATCATTTAGCGCTATAGTTAAGCCTGATTGCAAAACGTCTATCGACTCAGGGGACATAGACGCCATCGTTTCTGGATCCAGCAGCACATTGGTAAAATCGATATCCCCCTCCGGCAGCACCTGGGATGCCCCTTCTGTCTCCAGATAGCGAATCATCCGGCTGTTGAGAATGCCCCCCAAAAGTGCAGCACCGATGGTTCCTCCCAACAGCCTCATAAACATATTGGAGGAAGTGGCCACCCCGCGCGTTTTCCAGCTGACATGGCTTTGTACAGAGATAATAAACGTGGTTGTAGTGAAGCCCATGCCCAAACCAATGAAAAAGGACCCCGCCCCAGCCCAGACCGGACCTTTTCCCGGATCGAGCAAAACAAACAGAATGGATCCAATCAACAGCGCCAAACCACCCAGCACAGCTGTGAGGCGGAACCCCATTTTAAGCACCAGACGTCCGGCCAAGGTAGAGGCAATGGGCCAGCCAACGGACATCACAGTCAAACTTAGACCTGCCACTGTGGGGGATTGTTCCATCACACCCTGTACATAGGTCGGTAAAAATGTAGAAACACCTATTAATACAACCCCAGTGGTTAATGCTCCGGTATTGGCCATCACTAGCAAACGGTCTTTCCAGATCACCAAGGGCATTAAAGGCTCCGGAGCACGTGTCTCATGATAGACAAAAGCAAGTAATCCACAGACAAATACGGCTACTAAGAATATCACTGGCATAGAAGTCCAAGACCAGGCAACGCCGCCCTGAATCAACACAACCATCAGGGCCGACACTGAAATCAATAGCAGCATGGCCCCCACATAATCAATCTGATGTCTTTTCTGTTTAACTTCCTCCCGAAAAAAGAACACCACACCCGTCAAAGCGATAACCCCTAATGGAATGTTGATCCAAAATACCCAGGACCAGTCAACATACTGGACAAAAACACCACCCAATAAGGGGCCCAATATAGAGGAAATTCCCCATACACTGGCCAGATAACCCTGAATTTTGGCCCTCTCCTTCAAAGTATACATATCCCCGACAATCGTGGTGGCAATAGGCTGAACAGCTCCTGCCCCAAACCCCTGTATAAAGCGATAGATAATCAGTGCCAGCATAGAATGGGCAAAACCGCATAGCAGGGAGCCAATCATAAACACGATAATACCAAAAGTAAAAACTGGTTTACGTCCAAATAAATCGGCCAACTTGCCGTAAATAGGAACAGTGACGGCTTGAATCAACAAATAAGACGAAAATACCCATGTAAACAATGAGAAGCCGCCCAGATCCCCTACAATACTAGGCATCGCTGTGGCCACAATCAAGGCGTTGATGGCGACCATAAACATGGCAAAAATAATGGAAATCAGCACCAAATGCCGTTTCCTTTTCGGTGTGGTACCTGTTGCTTGCTCCGCTTGTTCCCTCTCCTGGGACGAACGTTCTTGCTCCATGATTCTCTCTCCTCACAGGGCATGCCTGTTTCTATTTTAACAGAGATTGATGAAAACACGCATATCTCCATTTTAAATGAAAAAGGGCTCTCCCAAAAGAGTGAGAACACGTTTTGGAAGAGCCTTTTAATTCTAATCCATTGATACTTTAAAACCTTGAAGCATTACAGTTGAGAAACCATCCAGATAAAGACAATGGCGATGAAAATGGGAACCGGAATGCGCAAGATCCACAAGAAGGCATTGGCCAGAGGTGTGTCACCTAGATCAGATTCTTTGAAAATCTCTTTCCGGCTCCAAGCCCAGCCCACAAACAGGGCAATAATTAAACCACCCAAAGGCAACATAATATTACTAGCAATATAGTCGAGAGAATCCAAAATATCCCGTTCAGCCAACGGTGTCACGTCAGAAAGGACTCCCATTCCCAAAGAAGAAGGAATACCCAGTAAGAAGATGATTGTGCCAATCAACAATGTGGTTGTACGGCGGTCCATGGACAACCTGCGGATAAAATAAGCTACCGCAACTTCCAGAAGTGACATCGCTGAGGACAAAGCCGCTGCTGCTAACAGGAAGAAGAACAAAATACCGACAATGATGCCAAAGCCGCCAATGCTTTCAAAAATATCAGGCAAGGTGATAAAGACCAGCCCTGGGCCTGCGTTGGGCTCTCCACCAAAGGCAAATACTGCGGGGAAAATCATAATACCTGCAAAGATGGCAAACAAGGTATCAAATCCAATGATTGTTCCTGCCGCACCGGGCAGTCTGTGATGCTGCTCCAGATAACTGCTGTAGGTTATCATGGCTCCCATGCCCAGGCTTAAGGAGAAGAAAGCTTGCCCCATGGCAGCCAAATAGACCTGTGGGTTAGTAAACGCACTCCAGTCCGGGCTGAACAGAAACGCCAATCCTTCCCGGGCACCCCCGAGCGTCAAACTGTAGATAGCCAGCAAAACAATGAGAACTGCCAATGCTGGCATGAGGATGTTATTGGCTTTTTCAATCCCTCTCTTAACACCAAACACGACAATGCCAATAGTGATCGCCATAAAGATAGCTTGCCAGATAATGGGTTCGACAGAGCTGGTAATAAAGTCAACAAAGAAGCCGGCGTAACCATCATCACCTGCCGGTGTACTCCACAGTCCACCTGTTAAGTAGGAAATGAGGTATTTGAGTGTCCAGCCGCCAATGACACCGTAGAAGGATAAAATGATAAATGCTGCAGCAACACCTAATCCACCTGCAATAAACCAGGGTTTACCAGGGGCCAACTTTTGAAAAGAGCCGACGGCATCGCTCTGTCCCCGCCGTCCAATCATGAATTCGGACATCATCACAGGGAAACCGATTAAAATAACACATAAAACATAAATGATCAAAAAAGCGGCACCGCCATTTTCTCCTGCTGCATATGAGAACCGCCAAATGTTACCTAAGCCGACGGCTGATCCTGCTGCCGCCAGGATAAACCCCCATCGTGTCGCCCAATGTTCACGATTGTTTACCATGCTTTTTCCTCCTTTTTTTCAGATTATTATGATAAACAAATGCACATTACTTTGAAAATGTACATTTGTTTATACCATGATATACGGCGTTGCAAATGAACATTCCCACTTATATTGTTAATTCTATATTTTCTAACCATTTTTTAAGGCTCCCCAGTGCAAAGCCTGTACACTGGGGCTGATTCTCAATAGCTTACAGTTGTGAGGCCATCCAGATGAAAACTATGGCAATGAAGATGGGAACCGGAATGCGTAAGATCCATAAGAATGCCTGACCTAAGCCACTATCACCCAAGTCGGATTGCTTTAAAATCTCGGACCGGCTCCAAGCCCAGCCGACAAACAGGGCCGTAATCAGACCTGCCAATGGCAACATAATGTTACCAGAGATGTAATCAAGCGAGTCCAAAATATCCCGATCAGCCAGTGGTGTGACACCTGATAACACCCCAATGCCAAGTGAGGAAGGGATACCTCCTACGAAGACGAGAACACCAACGATTAAGGCGGTCACTTTACGGTTCAGGTTAAACTTGCGTATCACATAGGCCACAGGAGCCTCAAGCAAGGAAATGGCCGAAGATAGCGCCGCTGCCGTAAACAAGAAGAAGAACAACAGGCCGACAATAATGCCGAATCCGCCGATGCTTTCAAAGATACCAGGCAAGGTAATAAACACCAGACCGGGTCCGGCATCCGCTTCCCCCCCGAAGGCAAATACAGCAGGAAAGATCATCACACCGGCAATGACAGCAAACAACGTGTCAAAACCGATAATGGTACCAGCCGCACTCGGCAATTTATGCTGCTCAGCCAAATAACTGCTGTACGTAATCATCACACCCATTCCCAGGCTGAGGGAGAAAAAGGCTTGTCCCATAGCCGCCAAATAAACACTGGGCTCTGTCAAGGCACTCCAATCCGGAGCAAACAAAAACGCTAACCCTTCCCGGGCCCCTCCCAGTGTCAAGCTGTAAGCAGCCAGCAACACAACCAAAATGGCCAATGTTGGCATGAGAAATTTGTTGGCTTTTTCAATGCCCTGTTTAATACCCAAAATAACAATCCCGATGGTAATGGCCATAAAGATTGCTTGCCAAATAATCGGCTCAACTGGGTCGGTAATAAAGTTGACAAAATAGCCGGCAAAACCGTCTTCGACTGCAGGAGTGTCCCACAATCCACCGGTTAGATAAGCCACAAAATATTTTAAGGACCAGCCGGCAATGACACCATAAAATGTCAAGATAATAAATGCGGCGGCCACACCGATCCCACCCCCGATGAACCAGGGCTTTCCGGGTGCCAGTTTAGTAAAGGACTCAACCGCATCACTTTGCGCGCGGCGCCCCAACATAAATTCAGCCATCATGACCGGAAAGCCAATCAGAAGCACACACAAAACGTAAATAAGCAAAAACGCTGCTCCACCGTTTTCCCCAGCAACATAAGAAAAGCGCCAGATGTTACCGAGACCAACTGCAGATCCCACGGCTGCCAACATAAATCCCCAGCGTGATGCCCATTGTTCACGAGGTTGTCCCATGTTGTATCCTCCTTCTTCATCGTCATATTAGTATGATGGTTACATTTTTTGTGACGTATACTAAATGTTAAGGACAATTTAGTATTTCCATTTGTTTGTCAATTTAATATATTTGCATTGTTTATATCCTTCAAATTAATGGGACCTGCTGTTTAAATATATAACAAAAGGCCCAAAAGATCAAGAGATTTCTTTTATTTATGTCGTTTTATGACGAAATATGTTGCTTTTGGGATCTAAGCCACTTTCGCTTATCTGATCAGGCACGCTCAATGACAGACGATATCGCTTGACCGAGGGCTTCCAAAATATCGGTTGGCAGGACGCTGTACCTGGATTTTTCCACGGCACAACGTTCACCTGACAAGGCATGAATATACACGGCAGCGATAGCTGCTTGTTCGGGTGCCGCACCCTGAGCGACAAAGGAAGCAATCATTCCGGACAAAATGTCTCCCGATCCCCCTTTGGCCAGAGCATCATGGCCAAGCGGATTGATCCAGATTTTACCCTCCGGCGTGGCCAGTACAGTACGGTGTCCTTTAAGAACCACATATACACCATGTTCCCGGGCATAACGTGTAGCTACCCCGAGCCGGTCACTTTCCACTTCTCTGACAGAAGTGCCCAACAACCGGGCCATCTCACCTTGGTGGGGGGTCAAAATGAGAGGATGATCCCGTTCAGCCAGCTCATGCACATGTGGCTTGAGCAGAGACAATCCATCTGCATCCACCACAACCGGCATATCAGCCTGTTTTAACAGCTGGATAAGCCAGTGACCTCCATCAGGCCAGCGTCCCAATCCTGGACCGACCACAAGGACATCGTACGTCTGGAGCTTTTCTATCAGCATTTTGACTGCTTCTATGGATAAGTAACCATTTTCCGTTGGTAAAGGCAGGAAAATAGTGGTCGGCGATTGAGCAGCCAGCTGAGGATAAATCACATCCGGCATAGCCAGTGTGACTAGTCCTGCTCCACTTCTCATCGCTGCCTGGGCAGCAAAAAACGGGGCCCCAATATAAGGGGGTGATCCTCCAACCACCAGCACATGTCCAAAACTACCTTTATGCCCATGCGTGGCCCTGCTGGGTATGGCCTGCTGAACAACGCTGTCCGTGATCAAGGATGGTACATTCAGTTTCAGGGTTTGAACCAAGGATAGTGGGACGGAAATGTCAACGGCTTTCCACTCTCCGATGTATTGAGGGCCGTCCTGCAAGAAAAACCCTTTTTTAGGGCAGACAAAGGTGATGGTGTTTGTGGCACGTACGCACTCTCCCTGCACTTTGCCTGTCTCCGCACACAAACCAGAGGGAAGGTCAACAGCGACGATCGTTTTGCCCTCTCTGTGACGGTTTATCCAGGCAATGACCTCTTTATAAGGGGAACGGACCTCACCCTTAACGCCTGTACCAAGCAGGGCATCAACAATAACCGGAGCCTGCTGTAACAAGCCAAATAAATCTTCCAACGCGTGATCCCGGACGGACCAAAAGGGGAGTTTCCGTTTGCGGTACACCTGATAATGAATCTGAGCATCTCCCCTGATCTTGTCAGGCGCTGCCAGTAAACACAACTTAACCTCCAACCCCATGTCAGCCAACCTGCGGGCAATAACAAATCCATCTCCCCCATTGTTGCCATGTCCAGCCAAAACAACGATGATACCTCGTGTCTGTTTCCCTCCATTTTTGGTAAACAAGCGACTGACTTCATCTGCCACCCTGGCTCCGGCGTTTTCCATCAATACTGCGCCGGGCAAGCCAAGCTGTTCAATGGTATACCGGTCCATCTTCCTCATATCATCTTGACCAAGCACATACACACTCATCTCCCCCTTTCCAGACGGTCTCTCAGCAGGTCTCTTCCTTCCTGGCAGGCTGGAAAATGGCTGGGATGAAGCAGGGAGGCTAATTTTTGCAAACCGGTCAACAGGCGTGGGGAAGGACGGCAAAACAGTGGTTCATCCAGGACAAGGATGCGGTTCTCCTGTACGGCTTTTAGCGCAGCCCACCCGGGGCGCGTGCGCACCAGTTCCGGCTTGATACGCCGTTTCTCTACGCCCACCCAAACCAGACAAATGTACTCAGGCTGGCGTTCAAGAACGTCATTCCAATCGGTTTGCACACTGGGTTCAGGCCTGTCGGCAAACACATTCCTTGCCCCGGCCAATTCACTGATCTCCGTCAGCCAATTGATTTTCCCCGGTGTAAAAACAGGCTTTGGCCACCATTCCCAGTACACCCCTGGACGATCCGCCACCCTTTGGCTCCTCTCCCTGTAGTCTGCCAACAGGGCTTGATAGGCATCATAAACTCGGATGGCTGCCTGTTCCCGCTGAGTATGCTTCCCCAACTCCAGTATATCCCGACCGATTTCTTCCAGACTGTTGGGGTTTAGTACAACATAAGGCAGTTGGGCCGCTTGTAATGCTTCGATGTTTTTCTCCATGCCCGGGACGCTTAAGGAGGCCAGCACCAGATCGGGGTTCAGCTTCTTAACCGCCTCCATATCAATATCTAAATCAGGGCCCACGCGTGGAAGATGATGGACCTCTTCCGGCCAATCAGAGTAATTATCCACCCCCACCAGGGATGAAGTTAGCCCAAGATAAGCCAACAATTCCGTATTGCTGGGACAGATGGAAACAATACGCACGCCTAGATCACTCCTTGATTCTTTTATTCCTATCATAGCACAAAGGCCTCCCAATCCAGGCTTCACTAATAATAAATTTAGGTTTAGAAGCATGATAAAAAGGTTATTTTAAGTGTGGGACAAATATTTATTAAAAGGAGTGCAGGTTAATGGATGACAAAAAAAAGGCCTTGATTGACGGGTTAAACGAAGACCTTGCCAATGAGTATGCGGCTATTATTACTTACAACCATTACGCAGCCACTGTAAGTGGTTTAGCTGGTCAAGTGCTAAAGCCATTCTTCCAAGGTGAAGTGAATGATGAGATTGGCCATGCCCAGTTCTTGGCAGAAAAAATTGTGTATTTGGGTGGGACTCCAACCGTTGAACCGAAACCGGTCAAGCATACCACTGATGTCAGGGAAATGCTGCAAAATACGCTGCAAGCCGAGATTGATACCATCAAGCGTTATACCCAGCGCGTTGAACAAGCTGAAGCCGCTGGAGAAATCGGCCTTAAGATTGAACTGGAAGACTTGATTGCTGATGAAACGAAACACAAGATCGAAATTGAACGCATGTTGCGTGACCCCCTTTTCAAATAGTAACGGGAAAATATCCATAGGGCGGCAGGGCAACCTCGGTCACGCCTTGTAACGGTAAACTCACCCCGCTGACATCAAGCAGCCAGGGGTGAGTTTTTTACTGTACCAATAACCTTAAACAGTTGTTTAATCCCCGTTGGGTGCCATTTCATCTTTTTCGATATTGTGATATAACAAAGAAAAGAGAGACAGTTAAAAAACAAAGGGAGAGACCATACTTGTATGTTGAACACACACAAGGGCTTTCGTCCGTTTTGGGTGTCATCTTGCTGCTCAGCGCCTTGATTTACTTAGCCGATGTGTTCCGACCTTCTGAGTTACTATCCACCATTTACAGCAGCTTGGCCGCCCTCCTGTTTTTGGCTGCGTTGCTGGTCATAAGTTGGAGCAACCGTATCACAGCCTTGCTCCTTGTTGTGACCGGAACGTCCATCTTTTGGCAGCAGTCCGTGGAGTGGGAGACAGTGATTCACAGTTTTGGCCGCAACATGAACCTGCTTACGTTGTTTCTGCTCGTTCCTTATTACGGCATCATGATGTCGATTGGAGGATATTTAACCGCTCTAAAGCATTACATTCAACACTATGAACGAGAGCACCAGCCACATCCCTACCGCCTCAGCTCACTGCTGACTTCAAGCATGGGGGTTATTCTTAATTTGGGAGCCATGCCCATTGCCTACCGCATTGCTGAAGAAAGTTTTTCAGCTTTTACCCGTAAAAAAATGGGCATGGTGATTCTGAGAGCTTTCGGATTTTGCATGTTCTGGTCCCCGTACTTTGTTAACGTCGGACTTGTCCTCGTCCTGTTTGATGTCTCCTGGACCTCGATTGGTGCCGCCGGACTGATCATCGCCACAGTCTATATGATGACGGGATTTATTTTTTTCCGCTGGCTAGACTTTGAGCATGATCAGCCAGTAAACCGGCTAAGTCGTCCAGTCCCCGAAGCCAGCTCCTCCGGAAAAAAAATCGTGGCCCTGAGTTTATGGTTACTCGCTCTGTTAGCCTTATCTTTCACCCTTGATGTACTGGTGGAGGTCAGCATGCTAACCATTGTCTCTGTTCTGGCACTCATTTTTCCCGTTGTCTGGTCCATGGCCAGCGGTGCTTTCCGGGAGTATGTTCAAGCGATCGTGCAGGATGTTTGCCATTCCTTTGAACGTTTGAAAAATGAGCTGGCTATTTTTATCAGTGCGGGCTATTTTGGTGTGTCTATCTCTTATACAAGTATGGGTGACCATGTGTCACACATGATTCTGGCCCTTTCATTTGAATCGGTGTATTTTATGTCCGTGCTGATCATCACCCTGGCTGTTTTGCTGGCCTTGGTGGGGATCCATCCGGTGATTGTGGTCATCGGTATCGGCAGTGCCCTCAGCCCCGAATTGTTTGGTGTTTCCCCCGGCTTTATGGCCATGTTGCTGGTCATGGCTTGGTCACTGGCCACACAACTTTCACCCTTCTCCGGGTCGGTTTTGATGACAGCGGGATTAACCGGCTCTTCGGCATGGCTGATTGCCAGAAAGAACGCCCCCTTTGTACTGGCTTTGCTCTTTGTTTTGCCTTTCATTCTTTATTTGCTGTGGTGCTTCAAGCTGCTTTGAACGGTGCCAACATGCACATCAAGTTAAAAAACCAGTCTCCCCCTGCGGAGAGACTGGTTTTGGCTTATTCAATGGCTCAAAGCTGGCGGTAAAGATTCTGTCCGCCGCTACTTGGAGGCCACTTCACTGCTCAATACTTTTTCCAGCAAAGACGTATCCACTAATCCGTCCAAATTGGGTTCGACATCTATAAAACCTAAGCGATGGGAAGAATCCGCCCATTCCTGCAAGGCGTCTGCATGGGTTTCGTAGGTGACAGCCATGCGCTCCCATGCTTTGTCTAACACTTGCTCCGGCAAGCGCTCCTGAGTCAGGGCGTAAATGCGGTCATTGACCATTTCCAGGGTTTCCTCTTGATTGTCCTGGGCAAATTGCACGCTTTGAATATGGGCTTTAAGCACTTTTTCCACTGTTTCAGGATGTTTCTCCACGAAGTCTTTTGTGCTGACCAACACGACACTGGATAACGTTGTACCCCACTCTACTTCATCCCATTCCACTACGACATTGGCCAATCCTTCTTCAACCAGATAGGTCCCCCATGGTTCCGGTGCAGCATAAGCATCCACCTGTCCTGATTCAAACAGGCTGGCTACACTGGCCGGAGGAATACGCGGCTGATGCTCCACATTGCCACCAACCCGGTTAGATTTCAACCCCAATTCAAGCAGCATTTCTTCCAGTTGGACATTATGGGTGCAGCCATTTCCCGGGGTACCAAAACTTTTATCTGCAAAGTCTTCCAGGCTTTGAATGCCGGAATCTTTGTGGGCCACAATCAGTGTGGCCCCGTTGGCCGCAGAAGAGAGAATGACCACATCCCCCCCACCAAGGAAGTAGTTAATCACTGGGCCTGGGCCGACATAACCGATATCCAACTCCCCGGCATCCAGGGCGTTAATAAAGTCATTACCATTTGGAAAGTGAATAAATTCAGGCTCAACGTCACCCAGGGCTGCTTCAAAGAAGCCTTTCTCGATGCCCACAATAGCAGCGGCATGGTCTAGATTGGGAAAGTAACCGATGCGGACTTGATCCAATTCGTCCCCCCCTGTCTCTGATGAACCGCAACCAACGAGGCCTACACTCACTAATAAGATTAACAGGATTGAAAAAGACCATTGACGCATGTCATATCGCTCCTTTCAACACATATCAGTCTAATGTGGTTCCGGTTTTTGATCTGACCCGGAATGGAATGCATCGCAAGCTTTACACTTTCTCCAATCCCCAGCGTGTGAGAACACGTTTCTCCACGCGCTGGAAGACAAGCTGGTCCATAATGATGCCAATCACTGAAATAATCACCATGATGGCGACAACCAGATTCATATTAAAGAAATCAGTGGCCAAGAGCAGCGTACTTCCCAGACCACCGGTGGCCAAGAGCTCGGCGGCAATCAAGGCTCTCCAGTTAAAAGCCCAGGCCAATCTGGCGCCGGTTAAGGCGTAAGGGATCGAAGCGGGAAAAGTGACTTTACGGAACAAATCAAATCCCGAGTATCCCATCGTTTTGGCCGCCCGTAAAAGCAGTGGTTGCACGTTCTTGAAGCCCATGCGCGTATTAAGGGCCATCGACCATGTCCCGCCAATGACGATGATAAAAATAATAGCCATGTCATTGCGGCCAAACCAAATCATGGCCAGCGGCAACCAGACGATGCTGGGAATGCTCTGCAGAGCTATAATGAGGGAGCCCAGTGTTTCATCCACCGCTTTATAGCGGGCCAGCAAGATGCCTAAACAGGTGCCAATGACCAGCGCCAAGGCAAAGCCGACCAACAGTCGTTTGAGACTGGTAAAAATAGCGTATAATAAGACTTTGTGTTCACCGAAAAAACCAATATAAAGCTGCTCCAACACGCCCAATAAATCGGGAAATGACCGGGTGGGCATCCATTCGAACTGCAGGTTTAACCTATATGTGACTTCCCATATCACGATGAGTGCCATAAAGAAGAGCAGCTTTCTGAGAATTGTAGTCATCCCCCATCTCCTCTCTCATCACCTTTTCGATCTCTCCCCCCAACAGCTCCATAATTTGCTCTTCAAGGGCAGCCACCCGGGGATCTGTTGTTTGACGCGGACGTGGCAGATTGACCTCAAACTCTTCAATGATGCGTCCGGGGCGCGTGCCCATCAACACGATCCGGTCCGAGAGCTGCACAGCTTCCCGTATGTTATGAGTCACAAAGACAATGGTTTTTTTGGTTTGCATCCAAATGTAGGAGAGTTCCCGGTGCAACATCATTCTGGTTTGTTCATCCAAGGCACCGAATGGTTCATCCATCAAAAGCACCTGCGGATTCATGGCCAAAGCCCGGGCAATGGCCACCCGCTGCCGCATTCCCCCGGACAGTTCATGGGGGTAGGAATGAATAAATTTGCTTAAATGGACCAACTTCAAATGTTGCAAGGCGATCTCTTTTTGCTTGGCTTTATCCATTCCTTTCAGGGCAAATGTCACGTTTTCCAACACATTGAGCCAAGGCATCAACGCCGGTTCCTGGAAGACAACCCCCCGTTCAGGCCCGGGGCCTTCCACCTTCTTGCCGTCCACCACCACTTCTCCCTTGGTGGCTTGTTCCAATCCGGCAATAATATTAAGCAAGGTTGATTTCCCACATCCGGAGGGGCCTAATAAGGAGACAAACTGACCCGTTTCAACATTCAGGTTGATATCATCAAAAACATGAAAAGGCTCGTCATGTTTATAGAAAATTTTGCTAACCCCTTTGACCTGTAAGCCCATCATTCCCCCTCCTGTCCATAGCACTTATAACTAAATAAACATAACTAAACAATGATATTTAGATATAGATACATAATTCATATAAAGCTAATAGGAATTATAGATATAACCCATTATAAAACGACCTGTCTGTGGCGTCAATACATTCCCGCCATCTTGGGCAAAATTTCAATTAGGACAGATGAACCAAGTCTTTGATCCTGAAAATTTTTACATATTTTTAATCGCTTTTTAACTCGCATTTAATATGAGGGTTATACAATGCAAATGAAAATACATAAACGTATTTTCAACCAAAACTTTTTGGGGAGGACGTGCTGATGGTCAGAAAGCTGTTTATCGGATTGCTGATGCTGGCTCTCATCTTTACTGCAGCGGGCACCGGCCTGTATACGGACACGGCTGATGCCCGCCCACAGCATGCGCAAGGCAAGGCGCACAATGTCATCTTGCTGATTCCCGATGGTTTCTCAGCTGCTTATGCCACCAATTACAGGCTCTATAAAGGGGAACCGACTTTATTTGACCAGATGTTGGTCGGGATGATGCAAACCTCATCTGCTGACAATGCCGTGACAGATTCTGCTGCGGCTGGAACAGCCATGGCCACAGGTGTGAAAACAAACAACGGCATGCTGGGAATGACACCGGATGGAAAAGTGCTGAAAACGATCCTTGAGGCAGCCAAGGAACAGGGTAAATCCACCGGCCTGGTAGCCACCTCCACCATTACCCATGCCACCCCGGCTGCTTTCGCCGCCAAAGTGGAATCCCGAGGCCAGGAAGCGGATATCGCCCCTCAACTGCTTAACAAAGTGGACGTGCTCCTTGGAGGCGGAAAGCAATTTTTCCTGCCTGAGTCTGAAGGGGGGAAACAGAAAGAAGGCAATCTGCTTGAAGAAGCTCAAGCCAATGGCTATCAGTTGATAGAAAACCGTGACGAATTACTCGCTGCACAAGGGAAAAAGCTGCTTGGTCTGTTTGCTGACGGGCCCATGGCAGCTGAGTTGGACCGGGATGAGACACGGGAGCCCAGCCTGGCTGAAATGACCCGGGCAGCAATTGAGGTATTGAAGCAAAACAAAAAAGGATTCTTCCTGATGGTAGAAGGCAGCCAAATCGATTGGGCCGGCCATGCCCATGATGCAGCCTGGGCCATGAAAGACACGGAGGCCTTTGAACTGGCTGTGAAAGAAGCGGTAGAGTTTGCCCAACAAGATGGCCGTACTCTTGTCATAGTGGCTAGTGACCACGATACTGGCGGCATGTCAGTGGGCGGTTATGATGAATATAACAGCAATGTGGAGATCTTGCACAACGTGACAGCAACCGGACAATTTTTGGCGGCTCAGATTGATGAGCAGGGCAACAATATCCGCCAGGTGCTGGGCGAATATGCCAATTTGGAACTGACTGATGAAGAGGTTGAGCGTATTCAACAGGCGGAAAACCGCACCATGGCCATCAACACGATCATCAGTGAGCGCGCTTACGTCGGCTGGAGCAGCACCGCCCATACCGGTGTCGATGTTCCCGTTTATGCCTATGGAGCCGGAGCAGACTTGTTCCGCGGATGGATGGATAACACTGAACTGCCACACCGTATCGCCCAAGCGATGAAAATTGAGTTTAAGCAGGAGTAACACCTTCCGGCCAACCTGTCAGCCCCAATCTGAGATCCACTTTGACACGAGACCGATTAGCTTAGATGATTCATAACCAAGAAAAGCAAGCCCCAAACCACAGGAACATATTCTCCTTTGGTTTGGGGCTATCTTAATTTATCAAAAGCCTGGTATTACATCCCCAGCCGTTTGATCATTTCGGCTTCATCAATCACTTCGATATTGAGTTGCTTGGCCTTCTCCAGTTTGGAACCCGCTTTTTCCCCGGCGATCACCAAGTCTGTATTTTTGGAAACACTGCCTGTCACTTTGGCCCCCAAGGCTTCCAGCTTCTCTTTGGCTTCTTCCCTGGTCATCTGTTCCAATTTACCGGTCAGGACGATGGTTTTGCCGGCAAACGGCGATTCGCCGTCCTCAGCCTGAACCGGTTTAGGTCCCTTATAAGTCATATTGACGCCAGCCTGTTTCAAACGGTTAATCGTCTCATGAACCTCAGGCTTGGCAAAGTACTCGACAATGCTTTGGGCCATCTTCGGTCCGATCTCATCTATCGCCTCCAGCTCATCTTGGGTGGCCTGCATCAAATGATCCAGTGTTTCAAAATGCTGGGCCAAAAGTTTGGCTGCTTTGGCGCCCACAAAACGGATCCCCAGTCCGAACAGCAGTTTCTCCAGTGAGTTCTCTTTACTGTTGTTAATCGCAGTGAGCAAGTTGTCGACCGATTTTTCACCCATACGTTCCAGGGGTAATAAATCCTCTTTGGTCAGGTAATACAAGTCGGCCACATCCCGGATCAATTCGTGTTCATAGAGTTGATTGATGATCCGCTCACCCAGGCCGTCGATGTTCATCGCCTGGCGGGAGACAAAATGGATTAATCCTTCTTTGATTTGGGCCGGACACTGGGGGTTGATACAACGCACAGCCACTTCCCCGTCCAGGCGGACCAGTTCACTGCCGCATTCCGGGCAATACTTAGGCATATGGTACACTTGCTCCGTACCGGTCCGTTTGTCTTTGAGGGAACGGACCACCTCGGGGATAATATCCCCCGCTTTTTTGACCACGACATGATCCCCGATACGGATATCTTTCTCATGAATCAGGTCCTCATTATGCAAGGAAGCCCGCTTGACAATCGTACCGGCCAAAGAGACAGGCTCCAGCAAGGCGGTTGGGGTGACCGCCCCCGTCCGACCGACGTTAACCTCAATCCCTGTTAAGATGGTGACCGCTTCTTCAGCAGGAAACTTGTAGGCGATGGCCCAGCGGGGACTTTTAGCCGTTGTGCCCAGTTTTTGCTGCTGATCATAACGGTTGACTTTGATGACAATGCCATCAATCTCATAAGGGAGCTTGGCCCGGTTTTCGGTCCAGTGCTGGATAAAGTCCAGCATCTCCTCCACCGTATGGACCACGGCCCGCTCCCTGTTGGTCTTCAAACCCAGCCGTTCCAGAACGGCTAAACCGTCGCTGTGTGATTCCACTTCGATTCCCTTTATTTGGGCAATCCCGTACAGGAAAATATCCAGCTTCCTTTCCGCTGCAATCTTAGGGTTCAGCTGGCGCAAGGAACCTGCCGCCGAGTTGCGCGGATTGGCAAACAGCTCCAGCCCCTGTTCAGCCCGCAGTTCATTAATCCGCTCAAACTCTGCTTTGGGCATATATGCCTCGCCGCGCACTTCCAGATCGACAGGTTCCTTCAGGCGCAAGGGGATGGAGCGGATCGTTTTCAAGTTTTGGGTGATATCTTCCCCAGTGGTACCGTCCCCCCGGGTAGCCCCGCGTACAAATTGGCCGTTTTCATAGCGCAGGGAAACAGCCAACCCATCAATTTTAAGCTCACACACATATTCCACATCTTCTGCAGGTCCCAGCCCTTGCCGCACCCGGCGGTCAAAATCACGCAATTCCGGTTCACTAAAAGCATTGCCCAGGCTGAGCATGGGGATTTCATGCTGTACTTTTTCAAAATAGGGGAGCGGCTCGCCTCCCACCCGTTCCGAAGGTGAGTTGGACTGTTTCAATTCAGGATACTGCTCCTCCAGCTTGATCAACTCTTGCATTAAAGCATCGTATTCTTGGTCTGAAATTAAAGGCTGATCCAATACGAAGTAGTGATAATTGTGGGTTTCGATTTGCTCGTAGAGTTCTTCCAGACGCCGTTGTGCTTCTGTTTTATTCAAT
The DNA here is from genome assembly GCF_030814135.1 of Caldalkalibacillus uzonensis. Classification (NCBI taxonomy): domain Bacteria; kingdom Bacillati; phylum Bacillota; class Bacilli; order Caryophanales; family Bacillaceae; genus Caldalkalibacillus; species Caldalkalibacillus uzonensis. The sequence goes on from NZ_JAUSUQ010000011.1 coordinate 89,109, forward strand.
GCTCATCCCTCTTTTCCAGTTTGGAAATCGGTGCAAAAGTGGCTAAGAGCCGTTTGAGACCTACTGGGGGATCAAAAGCGATGGTCAGTTCCAGGTCATCTCCTTCCCCTTTCAGGCTGACAATGGTGCCCACACCCCATTTCATGTGCTTCACTTTTTCACCCACCTGCCAGGTCAGTTCACTGGCCCGGGAACGGTCCGGTCCGATTCGCTTACTTCTTGTCTGGTTAGGACCGCGGTTGAGGCGGGCAACTGAAGACGTGATGCGGGTGTCTGCTTGCTCATCCTCATGGAGCTTATCCAACAGATGGTCCGGAATTTCCTCGATAAACCGTGATTCGGGGTTCATAGCTGTCTGCCCGAATATGGTGCGCATCTTGGCATTGGTCAGATACAGCTCCTTTTCAGCCCGGGTGATCCCCACATAGGCAAGACGGCGTTCCTCTTCCATCTCTTCTTCATCCAGGGCAGAGCGGCTGTGGGGAAAGAGATTGTTTTCCATGCCAACCAGAAAAACGACGGGAAATTCCAAACCCTTGGCTGCGTGGAGGGTCATCAGCATCACCGCGTTTCCTTCTTGCTCCTCATCCACCTGATCGATGTCGCTGACCAAGGCTACCTCATCCAGAAAGGCAGGTAATGATTTATCCTCGTTTTTCTTTTCAAATTCTAAAGTAACACTGAGGAACTCCTCCACGTTTTCCAAGCGGCCTTTGGCCTCCAGCGTTCCTTCCTGCAACAGCGCCTCTTTGTACCCTGTCTTCTCCAACACATCCTCGGTCAATTCATTGACAGAAAGATACTCCACTTGCCGGGTCCAATTGCGAATCAGCTCATAAAAGCAGGCCAGCTGGTTGACGGCCCGTTTTTGCAAGCCGATAAAATCCACTTCGGCCAAAGCTTCAAACAGGGAGATGTTCTTTTCGGCAGCATAGACGGCCAGTTTATCTACCGAAGCCTGGCCAATTCCCCGTTTGGGCACATTAACAATACGGCGAAAGCTGATGTCGTCGTTGGGGTTGGCAATGAGCCGCAAATAAGCCAGGATATCTTTAATTTCTTTCCGTTCATAGAATTTGATTCCTCCTACGATCTGATATGGAATATTGGCTTTGACAAACACTTCTTCCAACACCCGGGACTGGGCATTGGTCCGGTACAAAATCGCAAAGTCACTGTATTTGCGGCCAGCTTTGACCGCTTCTTGAATGTGCTGAGTCACAAAGTAGGCTTCATCATGTTCATTGTCGGCCCGGTAATATTTAATCTTAGTTCCCTCTTCATTGGCCGTCCACAACTTCTTTTCTTTACGTTTTATATTGTGCTTGATCACTTCATTGGCCGCTTCCAGGATACGTTTGGTGGACCGGTAGTTCTGTTCCAGCTTAATGACGTTAGCCTCTTTGTAGTCTTCTTCAAAGGATAAAATGATACTGATATCGGCACCGCGCCACTTGTAAATACTTTGGTCACTATCCCCGACGACACAAATATTGCGGTGAAAGTCAGCTAGCATCCGCACCAAAAGGTACTGGGCCCGGTTGGTATCCTGGTACTCATCCACATGAATATATTGAAATTTGCGCTGGTAATAGTCCAGTACATCAGGCACCTGTTGAAACAGATGAACCGTCTGCATGATCAAATCATCAAAATCAAGGGCATGGTTGGCCCGAAGGGTTTGTTGGTATTTTTCATAGACACTGGCCACAATCTGGTCATAGTAGTTGCCGATCAGCTGGCTGACCTGCTCCGGTGTTTTCAACTCGTTTTTATAGGCAGAGATAGTCCCCAGCACGGCTCGGGGATCAAATTTTTTGCTGTCGATATTCAGCTCTTTCATACATTCCTTGATCGCGGCCAGTTGGTCCTGGGTGTCCAGAATGGAAAAATGCCGGTTATAACCAATGCGGTCAATATCCCGGCGCAAAATGCGCACACACATGGAATGGAAAGTGGAAATCCAAATATCCTCCGCCACGGGACCGACCAGATTGGCCACCCGCTCTTTCATTTCCCGGGCTGCTTTATTAGTAAAAGTAATCGCCAAAATATTGTACGGCGCAATGCCTTTTTCCGCTAACAAATAAGCGACCCGGTGGGTAAGTACCCGTGTTTTGCCGCTTCCCGCTCCCGCCATAATGAGCAAAGGCCCTTCCGTTGTTTGCACGGCCTGGCGTTGCTGTTCATTCATGCCGGCCAACAGGCGTTCCGTGACTGATGCTGCCATGATCATCCTCCTCGCTTGAACATCTATCATTTCCTTTGAGGCACGGTTTGTAAAGCTTGTTTGAGATCCTCATAGATTACATTGCCCACCACAATGGTGTCTGCACCGTTCAGCATCGCTTCCGCATGCGATCCAGTGGTAATGCCTCCCCCATAAAACAGGTGTATATCTGTCTCCCGTTTTAATGCTTGATAAACCTCCCTTACCAACCGGGCATCCCCTAACGTTCCGCTGTACTCAAGATAAAAATAAGGCACTTTTAACATGTGGGCAGCCAAACGTCCATAGGCGACCACATCTTCAAAGCTTAATGACGTTTCACTGTGGGTTAACTCCGCGACAGCAGAGCGGGGATTGAGCACACAGTAGCCCACAACCGAAACATCTTCCCAGGGAATCATGGTGCCAAATTCCTTCACAGCCCGGTGATGGGGCTTTAATATCCATTCAGGGTTGCTGGCATTGAGCACCAGAGGGACAAAATAATGGTCGAAACCTGGGACAATCGCTTCCTTACGGGAAACCTCCAACACACAGGGCAGGGCATAACGCCTGATGCGGCCGAGAAGCTCAATCACTTTTTCGTCAGTGACTCCGTACGTCCCGCCGACGATAATCGCATCTGTGCCTGATTCACACACTTCTTCCAGTTCCTCATCGGAAATGGGCTTGTCCGGATCCAGCTTAAACACATGGCGCCAATGTTTGCTTTCAATCATCACCATTCGTCCTTTCTGTCGTTCACTGAGATTATAACAGATTATTCACTGCACCAAAATAGAGAAGGTTAACCATCAACATGGTTAACCTTCAACTAAAACGCTCCTGTTTTTAGTGGTGGTGATTAGCTGTTGGCGTTGTTTAATTCGTTGAGCTCTTTGTCCGTAAAGACCCGGGAGCGGATAAGAAAGCGAAACTTTACAGAATGGTGATGACGTCGCCAGAAAAACCGTCATCTCCACAGGAAAGTAACTCTCTTGCCAAAACGCCTAGAGAAGGAAAGCTGCCGCAACCAGGATGGTGATGTCTTGTCCAAAAGTGCAGCGCGTGTATCAATTGGCGATGAACGTGGCCAGAACCGATCCAACCATATTAATTCGAGGTGAAACAGGTACTGGCAAGGAAGTCATCGCCAAGGATATTCATCGTCACAGTGGAAGAAATGGTCCCCTTGTTGTTGTCGATTGTGGCGCCATTCCTGATCAATTGTTGGAGTCAGAATTGTTTGGTTATGAAAAAGGAGCGTTTACCGGTGCCTCAAGCGACGGCTACAAAGGAAAGTTTCAAGCAGCCAATGGAGGAACCCAGTTTCTTGATGAAATCGGAGAAATGCCGTTAGCGTCCCAAGTTGCTTTATTGCGGGTACTGGAAGAAAAACGGGTGACGCCCGTCGGTTCCAATCACTCTATCCCGATTGACGTACGAATCATCGCGGCGACGAACCGGGATTTGTTGAGAGAAATCGAGGCCAAACGTTTCAGGGCCGACTTATATTATCGATTGTGCGAATTGGAAATTGTTTTACCTCCCCTTCGCGAACGGACGGATTTATTGGAGCTGGCTCATGAATTTATTCGTCATGTCGAGAGCGAACTTAGCATCATGCCAGAGCAAACAACCGATCGTCAATTATCACTGGCCAGGTAATATTCGTGAGCTTCGGCAACTGATCCGCCAAGCGGTGTATCAAATGTATTTTGTTCGCCAATCCACCGTTTTAACGGCTGAAGATTTCACTTTTCCCCATTCCCCTCCTTTAGAGAACAAGGTTAAAGAGATTTCACTTGAAAACCGGGAACAAGAAACAATTGCCAAAGCGATTGAGATCGCCGGAGGCAACCTTTCAAAGGCTGCTCGTCTCTTAAACATTGGGCGTACAACACTGTATCGCAAACTCAATCAATATCCCCATCTGAAAAAAGTGCGACGTCATTCGAGCGCTTCCTCTTCATTGAATGCCTGAAGTTTTGTATGATCATTTTCTAGGTGGGAAAGTTAAGTTAATGATGATTCGACAAAATGTTGCGGGTTTTTACATTTTTTGATAAATTATTCATAGTTCTAAATTCCCATTTTAATAAACGATTCATAGTTCCAAATTCCTAATAACGTCATACTTTCTCATTTTCACAAAGGCAAACCTGTTGAAAAGCAGGGGCGCAAAGCTAAAGGGCCTAAGGTTTTGAACTATGGCAGCCAGTTGCTAAGATGAGTGAAACATTAGCCCTTTTTTTAAGGGCTATTTATTTTTTTTTAAAAAAGGCACACCATTTTAAAAAGTAGGGAGTGAGTCGTGTTGAGTTAAGAGAGAGCAATGAGAAACAAGAGAAAATGCTAAAGGAAATGAAGTTAAAAGCCAATTTTTATGATGTTTTTGGGAGGGGTACTAAAATGAACGAAAAAAGAACGGCAAGTCAAGGCAACCAAGTGAAAAGAAGTAACCATATTCTAAAAAACATAAAAATCACAAAGCTCTTGATGTTTGTGCTGGTCATCACCGCGCTATCCATCGGCTACATTACTCATTCCTCTTTAAAAAATGGCCATATTAAGTAACGATATGAACAATCTTTATGAGGACAACATGCATACTTCCCTTGAGCTAAAGCATATTGAGACAGATTTTTATATGATAAGACTTAATATGATGTAGTTGGTACCACCTATAGGGCAATGGATGAAATTTGTGAAGTCCAAGGATATTGTGATGGAAAGAGTTGAAAGAGGTCAGTGCCGTCACGGAAGAAAATTCAGCAGCCATGGAGGAAGTCGCCGCCTCTTCACAAGAAATGACGGCTTCGTCGGAGGCAGTCGCGTCGACGGCAGAAAATTTAAGTTCGATTGCAGAGGATTTAATGAAAACCGTGGAACGGTTTAAGGTATAGGAGAAGTTCATTCATGAAAAAAGATCCAACCATGAGATGTTGGTCAATTGTTTCCACTAAGGAATCATGAAATTGATATCACGGTTGATTTTAAAAAAGATTCCCCCATTATTTGACTTACATATTTCTTTTCTTTTTGGTTCGGTATGAAAAATAAGCAGCAACCACAACAAAAACGACGACAACCATTCCCACTGTCAGCCAGCGATGCGGATCGGACTTGACGATAACTTCCTCTCCTACCGTCCATTCTGTACGGTGACCAATTCCGTCATCAGCGACAATTAAGTTTGCACGTTCTTCATCGTAATAAAAATAACCTTCTGAATCCAAATGACCGCTTTCAATTTCATTTCTCTCTGTGTCAAATACTTGGACCATTGTCCGAGTAGAAAAACTGCCATCTTCATATACGACTTTTATTTTTCCAGGTGACACCGGCTCGATTAACAATTTATGTGCATATACGGTTGTCGTTTGTAAAAACAAAACGAAAACAGCGGTCAAACCTATTAAAAAAAATTGATACCTCATCACTACTCCCTCGCTTTATGTTTCTGTTTATTCAAATAAGTCGACAGTATATAGCGTCCCTGTTCAACAGTTCTAGGCCGATAATCCGTATCTTGAAAAAGTGAAAACAGGAGGGGAGTACACAGTCCTGCTTCTCTCATCATTTCTTTATTTTCCAATATCGCTGTGTCTCCCTGGTATAGCAGCTTCCCTCCTTTTAAAATACAACATTCTTCCGCCCAACTGTACGCAAAATCAACATCATGCGTGGTTAGAATAATCATATGACCTGAGGCTGTCAGTTGATCCAGAAGCTGCAAAATGTCAGTGAGTGCACGCGGATCGAGGCCCGAGAAAGGTTCATCGAATAGTAACAGTTCCGGTTCCATGGCCAGAACGCCAGCAATGGCCACTTTCTTCTTTTGTCCCAAACTTAAATCATACGGCGCTTTCTCTTTTAAGTGACTGATACCTAAAACCTCCAATATTTGTTCAACGATTTGCATCACTTCTTCCTCTGGCAACCCCTTGTTTCTTGGTCCGAACGCAACATCTTCAAACACGGTTGGAGCGAAAAGTTGCTGATCCGGTTGGTCAAAGACAAGACCCACCTTTTCCCTGATGATCGGAGCCGTTTGCTTCGTTATTGGTTCTCCAGCAATTTTCACAGTTCCTGATTGCGGGACATGAATCCCGTTTAGATGTTGCAGCAATGTTGACTTTCCACTGCCGTTAGCACCGAGGATGGCTATTTTTTTCTGGGAAAAAGAACATGTTATGTCAGAAATCGCTTTTGTATTATCGGGGTATATGAAACTTAAACCTTCTATATCGATTCTCATTCAAAACCACCGCTTCTCAATAAAGATAAAAATGATGATCACAGCTAGAAAAAAACCGGATATGAAGAGGTCCCTTTTTTCAATTGGTTTTGGTGTGACCGTTGGTATCTCCCCTCGAAAGCCACGGGCCTTCATCGCTTTAAATACTTTTTCTGACTGATCGATTGAACGAAGGATGAGTCCGGCCATAACTGCACTGTATACCTTAAACGATTGTGCTTTTAGAGAAGGCCTGAACAGCCTGGATATAAGCGCTTTTTGATAAGCCATTAATGTTCTGCCGAAAAGTCTTGTGTATTGTATCGCAAGCATAACAATGATAGTCAACGCTTTTGGAATGCCTAAACGGGAAAGCCCATTGAGTAACTGATGCAGCGGCTGAGTGAGCAGCATGATCATCATGAACAGCGCAGCTGTCAGTGCTGTCAAATTTAAATTGAGCACAAATTCAAACTTTGCTTGATCAATATGTAAGCCTGATGAAAATAAGATAGGTACACTCATTAGCAAGAGAAAGGGGATAAGCATGACTAACTTTGAGACAACATATTTGAAGCGAAAGCCGATCGACATCAGCGCTGCCATTACTCCAAAAAACAGAAGCAGGAGAATGAGCGGTGCCTGTATATAGACGACTCCAAATATTGAAAATATACATGTCACAACTTTTGTTCTTACTTCCCATTGAGCTCCCCAAGATGATGAATCTAGTTGAGGTTCAAACTGCTTTATTTCCTCGATGAAGCCAGATGCCACCGGCAAAACACTTCCTTCTTAAATAAAGTCATTTTCATGGTTTAGTTGAAACGATGGTTGCGATCAATCAATTCTGGACGAACCTGAGCAAGAAATTTAACAATAAACGCTGTTAATATCGTTTCAATGATAAGCAATGGAATATGGCCGATAAGCAATAAACGAACAACAGAAAGCGTCCCTTCTGTATAGTAGCTGCTTGTAACCATCAAAACGCTGATCAGTAACAGAACCGCCAGCAAAACACCAATAAAGCCGACCGCACCTGCTATCATAGAAAGATAACTCATCCCTCTCGTTTTCAACTGTTGAAAGAGCACGGAACAAGTGAGGGCAGGGAGGGCAACAAGCAGTGTGTTCGCGCCTAATGTTGTCAATCCACCATGTTGAAATAAGATCGCTTGCAACAAAAGGCTAATAAAAACGGCTATCGGACTGAACCTGCCTAGCACAATCCCTAACAGTCCGCAAAGAAGCGGGTGGACAGAACTGGGACCAACCGGAATGTTGATAAGTGAAAGCACGAAAAATGCTGCAGTCATTAAACTGATTTTCGGAATGTCCTCTTGTTGTACATGTTTAACCGAAGATGCTACGATTCCACCCGCAACAATTGACGTGCCGATGACAACGGGGATGCTGAGTACGCCATCTGAAAGATGCATGTTCTATCCACCCACTTTCGTCTCACTCGCATTGGTACGTTAATGACTATGATCATGACCGTGTCCTTCGTATTCTTTCGGATTGACAGCCTCGATCTCTGCATTGGATTCGTTCATCACTTGCATAGCAACTTCATCAATGTGATGTTCCAAAAATATGGCGTAGCTTCCTGCTTCGGCTATAGTGAAAGTAAACGATGTCGAACCTTCTTGATTTAACTGCAAGTTATAAGCAAACTCATGCTTGGCTTCGAAAGTGCCACCATCAACGATCAGTTCAACCCCTTGGTCTTCTTCCATAATATGGGCTGCATGATGCTCTACATCTTTAATATTGCTGTTTTGACGAATAAACGCGATGCGCATGCTTTCATCACCATTTTGGTTGTCATTGAATAATAAAGTATATACCCCTTCCTCCAACTGATAGCTTGCACTCCACTCATACGGCAAGTGATCATGATGGGCAATCCCTTCAGCCTGTTCCGTTGATTCGTCTGTTGTTTCGCTTACTGTGCTTTCAGTTTCTGCTTCACTTATCTCTGCCGTGTCAATATCAGCAGTCATTTGACTGTCGGTATCATTAACGTCATTGTTACAAGCGACTAAACTCCCAATACATAGACATGCAAAAATAATGGTATACCACTTGTTCATCATATTTTCCCCTTTCCTTTTCAACCATAATTGGCATAAACTAATAGATTGACTCTGTTAAAAGTGCAATAAAAAACCCTTCCGATTCGGAAGAGCCCAGAGTCGACAACACGGCACAATAAAGTCTTATCCTCATGGATAATACCTGCTCCTTCAATTAAGCGCGCCGTTTCAACATCTCACCCCCCGAAGATATGAAACCGGAAACCAGGCAGGTCTCCTGACTCGTGCTTCATCCTACTTTGAGCCTTCCCATACAAGCGCCACAATCAGCGGTCTTGTACAGTGGTTTTTCTCATTTCGTCCACACTCACAGTTGCGGGGACAGTTTCGGATTTTCACCGAATTCCCTTTTAAGTCTGTTTACAGACACCTGGATTCCCATAATTTTTCAATTTTTACTGCTGTCCATTTTATGTTCTCAATTATACACAGAATGAGAATGGATGACAAGCAGTTCATCAGCCCGTGTCAACCAGACTTATGTCTTGGACCATACATACCCCTTATCTTTCTTCCTGTTGATTGACCTGTTTCAGTTTATCCAGGGCCAATTGGTAACCCTGTGTCCCGTAATTAAGGCAACGCTTGACACGTGAAATGGTCGCTGTGCTTGCCCCTGTCTCCTGCTCAATTTGATGATAGGTATACCCTTCTTGCAGCATGCGGGCCACTTCCAGGCGGACAGCCATCGATTTAATTTCATTGACGGTACACAAATCATCAAAGAAAATATAACACTCTTCAAGTGTTTCCAAGTTTAAAATCGCCTGAAACAGCTGATCCAGCTCCCGCCCGCGGATTTTGTCAATTTGCACTTAAACTCCTCCTTTCTGCTGCCAGGGTGATGGTTAATGGGCCTTAAAACTAACGATGTCCGCTAAACCGGGGTTATCCGGAATAATGTTAACCCAGGTTTGTCCGGGATACAATCCAACTTCTTGTCCATCTGCAAAAGGACGGATGACGCCATCCTTAACTTGCCAGGTAATCTCCTGGACTTTACCCCGTTGAAATAGATAGCCTTTCCCTTCCCCTCGAACATCCACTTCCCGCCGGCCAGCATCATCCAGAACTTTATGACCTGCTTCAATGACCAATACATTACTAGCTGTCAATGGTTGTCCGCTTTCAGCGTCTGTATGAGGTTCACTTCCAATATACCGGGTGTAGGTCCCTGTCTGGGTCTGATATTCGTAAGCCACTTGATAATACTGCCCATGATAAACGATTTCAATCCATTCTGCCTCCTGTCCTGTCATCTCTTCTGTTTCCGGTTTAAACAACAGGGCAGGGATCTCGTAATCTTGATCATAGCCGAAACGCGCTTCACCTTCTTCTAATAAATGCCTTCCCGTGTACAAGTTATGGGGTGCTTTCCTGTGCTCAGCCCGGTAAAACACAAAGCCGCCGTTTCCTGTGTCATCAAATGAAGGATAGCCGGTACGGGCAATCTCTTCTTTGGCCGCCGGTGAGCCTCCAGCATGAGCCAAAATAGCATCAAAGCCACGGGCGATGTCAATATAGTAGGGGCGCAAACTGCGCACAGGGCCGATCACGTCGGGGGTTTGACTGTGAAACAAAGCCAAATATCTTGTGATGGGGCCTTCAGCCAAAATCTCATAGACGATATCGGCTTGAGCCAGTCCTGACTGGGGACGGGCTTGGGTGTGGTTATCGATCATGACACCGATAATCCGCTCGGTTAGCGGTTCATCCACTGGAAGGCCAGTCAAGGGTGCAGTGACGCCTGTGTTTGCGGACGCTTCCTGATCCTGTTGTTCCTCTTCCTGGCCCTGTTCAGGCTGGGCTTCTTCATGGGCAGCATCACGAGTGCAAGCAGCAAACGCAAATAAAATCACGAAAGTAAGCAAGACAAGGCGTATTCCCTTCACCTGTTTCATCCTCTCTGTTCGACATTAGGCAGACAAGCGATATTTGACAGACAAGCCGAAACGCCGGTATCACCCTAATCTCGTCACCGGAGTGGCCGTACGCTGTTCCTTAATGAGATAAACCCCGTCACTGGTCAGGCGTACATAGGGAAGATGGGTGGCCGTGAAGAATAAGAGCGAATAAATAGGGTCCTGATGGGGATATCCATAGGCCTTCATCTGTTTGACAAACGTTTCACTGATGCTTTTTAATTCAGCCATGGATAACAGACTCATGCCTCCTGCCAGCGGAAGCGGGATGATCAATTGATTACCATCCTCAAAAAAGGCCGCGATCCCACCTCCAAGCTGCAGCGCTTGATCCAGCGCACTCACCATGTGCCTATAGTCTCGTCCAACCAGGATATAATGTTCTGAAGAGGTAAAGGTACTGGCCAGTCCGCTTAAGGCAGGGCCGGTAAATCCTTTCACCCTTGTGTTCAGTACCCATTCGCCCCTATTTGCCACCAGCGACAGATAAGCTTCATCATCTGCTAAAGGTTGCTGAGGGTCATATGTATACGGCCGGGTAATCACATTATTGACCAATTGTAATCCAATCTGGCCCTGCCCCCGTTTTAAATCGTCTGTGTTTATCTTTATGTTTTCCTTCAGGGGCTGGAAATAACGCGTCAGCCATTCTCCTGAGAGCGGATGCAAGCGCTTACCATCACGCACCACCCACTCTCCTTCCACCATGACATGGATCGGCTGCGGATTTTCCAGGCCGTTAAGTATATTGATATGAGCTAGGCGCCCGGGGGCGATGCCACCTAATTCCTGATCAAGCCCGTAATACGTTGCCGGATTCAGGCTGACCATCCTGTAAGCGTCTTCAGGTACAAAGCCAGCTTCCAAAACCATTTTGAGCATCTCCGGACACCCGGATTGATCGACGAAATAGGGCATCGATCCATCATTGGTTAACATCAGTAGAGCGGGGTTAATTCCGGGCATTTCCCGGATCTCCCGCAATATATCAGGCAGGTCAGGGCGAATGGACGAGTATCTGAGTGTCGCATAGAGGCCCAAACGCAGCCGCTTCAGTACATCTTCTCCGTTCAAGGCCTCATGATCAGCCCCAACGCCGGCAGCAGCTAGTATATTTAAAGTTTCTGAAGATGCACCTGGCAAATGGCCTTCAATACGTTTGCCATAAGTTTGCCTGGCCAGCCGCATCCAATTAGCCAGTTCCTCGTCACCCTTTAACAGGAGCGGCCAGGAGGTCAATTCTCCTCCTTGGATCACCAACGGATGAGCCAGCCACTTTTTTACACTTTCTTCACTGAAACGGGCCTCATGGCGAGCCGTCGCCGTTTGGCCGTCAAACCGGGCCCACCATAGCCACATATGCTGCCCCCGGCTATCCAGTTCTTCAATAAATTGAATCGCTTCCCGGTCACTTAAAGCTCTGATCAGAAACATGTTATCATTGATGGAGACCGTTGTTCCTTTAGTCAGCAGCCATTCTCCCCAGGTCAGCGGGTTATACCATTGAAAGGGATGGGCATGGGGTTCAATGTAGCCGGGAACAAGGACTTGCTCCTCATTTAGTTTAACAATCGTTGTTTGATCATTTGTCAACGGTTCTTGATCACCCACATAGGCAATGCGTTCACCTGACAGAGTGATGTGGCCTTTTTCCACCTGGCCCGTGTACACGTTTAAATAATGGGCATCTTTAAACCAAACGGTTGCCGGCTGTTGCCGCTGGGACACGCTGATCAACTTGCGATAATTTTTGGCAGTCATTGGCCGGATACTCATCTCGATCCCCCATTTGCTATGCTATTACTTTACCACATTAAAGCTCAGTTGCACAATGTTTCTCATACCCATTGACCACGAGATCCAGCCGTCCGGTTTCTGGATCAATCACCAGTCCGTGCACAGGCACATCCGCAGGAAACAGGGGATGGGATTTAACCATCTCCACGCTCTTGGCCACACTTTCTTCCACACTGTTAAAACCGGTTAACCACTGTTTTAAATCAACTTTATCGCTCACTTGATTCAAATGTTTCTCTGTCACTCCCCGCTCCTTTGCTTTTTCCAGCAGGGAATTAGCATTTAGTTTAGCCATGCCGCAATCATGGTGTCCAATAATGAGCACCTCTTTCGCTCGCAGTTCATACAGGGCCACTAAAATGCTGCGCATAATGCTCCCATACGGATGGGAGATGACAGCTCCTGCGTTTTTGATGATTTTGGCATCCCCATTCTTCAGATTAAGTGCCCGGGGCAGAAGTTCCAGCAGGCGGGTATCCATACAAGTGAGAATCACCATCTTTTTATTTGGGAACTTGGTTGTCCGAAAACGCTCATATTCCTTATTTTGAACAAACTGCTCATTAAATGACAAAATGTCGCTTAACAGTGTCATTATTCTCCCCTCCACCCGCATTTTACCATACATCTTTAAAATATCACTGCTTTTCCCATTTTAATCCTGCCCTCGGATCATTTCGTACACTTTCAGCTTGCCGTAAACCAGTTCCAATAGTGGTGTGGCCAGGCCATGCTTACCGGCCAGCTGTAAAAAATAGCCCTGCAAATGATCTGCCTCAACGGGCAAGCCTTTTTCCATGTCCCGCAGCATGGATGATTTCATCCCGTAAGCCAAAGCTTCAGTTACTTTCATCGTTTGCTCATCCACATTTTCTTCCAATGGCATCTTCTCTGCTTTTGCTACAGCAACCAGTTCCTTCACCAGCTGCCGGTAAGCCTGACGAGCCTCGCCCTGCTTGAGGATCGGTCCCAGGGGCGAATCAAACAGGGTGGTCATTCCGCTCAGCGCGGTGATAAAAATATACTTATTCCACATGTCTGTTACAATCGTCGAGCTGGCCCTTGCTGTGCAGTTCGCACCATTAAAGGTATCATCCAGCCGGCGCACCCGTTCGGAAAGAGTGCCATCCAGTTCACCGTAAACAATGTCATGCCGGGGGCTGGCTTGCATGATCTCTCCCTGTTCATTTAATGTTGCTTCGATAAAACATAAACCACCAAGCACCCGTTCAGGACCAAATTCATGCTGCAAACGTTCGATGTGAGCATATCCATTGAGCAAGGGCAACACGGCTGTCTCTTCACCTATGTAGGGCCGCACGCTGCCAAGGGCCTGTTCCAGATGATAAGCCTTGGTAGCAATGATCACAACATCAAAAGGCCTAGCTTGTCCACCCGGCAGCAAAATATTGACTGGTGTTGAATAGTCCCCATGGACACTGCGGATTACCAGCCCATGTTCTTTAAGCTGCTCTGCCCGCCGCTGGCGGACCAGAAAGGTGACATCGGCGCCTTTTTCAACCAGACGTCCGCCAAAGTAACCTCCCACTGCTCCAGCTCCCAGTATCAGAATGCGCAAACCGACCACTTCCCCTCTCGTTTGTCCTCTCATTTTAATTTTTATTATAACATTTTAAATAGTACCAATAGGGCATATATAATAAAGCCAGCCCACAGTTGATACCTGCAGGCTGGCTTGTTGGTCATGATTTGACAAGCCGGCTTTTGCTCCCGAAAAATGATTTAAAATCAAGCTTTGTCTATTGCTTTCTGGCCGATATCCTTCCGGTAATGCATCCCGTCAAAGAAGATGTTTTTCAGTACATGATACGCTTTATCCCGGGCAGAGATAATATCCTCCCCCAGTGCGGTGACGCTTAAGACACGGCCGCCACTGGTCACCAGATGCTCCCCTTCTTCCCTGGTGCCGGCGTGAAAAACCATGATATCTTGCTCATCCAGCCACTCCTCCGTGCCTGTGATCACCCGGCCTGTGGGATAGGCGCCTGGATACCCTTCTGATGCGGCCACAACGGTCACCGCTGTTTGGTCGCTCCAGGTGATTTCCACTTGGTCCAGCCGGTGATAATAAGTGGCTTCAATAATGTCCAGTAAATCCGTTTCCAATTGCGGCAGAATCACTTGGGTCTCCGGATCGCCGAAACGGGCATTGAACTCGATCACTTTAGGGCCTTCTGCCGTCATCATCAACCCCGCATACAGAACTCCTTGAAAAGGCCGTCCTTCTTGCACTAATGCTTTGGCGGCCGGCTTCAAAATCGTCTCCACCGCTTGGTTAATCTGTTTTTGAGGGATGTGCGGCACAGGGGAGTAGGCGCCCATACCTCCTGTGTTAGGCCCTTGATCCCCATCAAAAACAGGTTTGTGATCTTGGGCAGGCACCATAGGCACCACGACTTCCCCGTCTACAAAAGCCATCAGGGACAGCTCTTCCCCTTCCAGATATTCTTCTATCACCACTTTGGCACCAGCTTTCCCAAAACGCCTGTCAGCCATCATCTCTTTCACCGCTTGTTTGGCTGCCCCGATGGTCTGGGCCACCACCACGCCTTTTCCGGCGGCCAGACCATCCGCTTTAACCACAATAGGGGCCTGCTGCTGGTCCAAATACGTGAAGGCCTCATCCATGTTGTCAAATGTGGCATAGGCCCCTGTGGGAATCCCGTACTTCTGCATCAGATCCTTGGCAAACGACTTGCTCCCTTCTATTAGGGCGGCCGCCTGTGTCGGGCCGTAGATACGCAATCCCTGACGCTGGAAGGCATCCACAATGCCGGCCAGCAAAGGATTTTCCGGACCAACAATCGTGTATTCAATCCCTTCTTCTTTGACAAAGTGGATCAGTTCCTCCACATCCGTTTCTTTATAGGGGATGTTTTCGGCCAACATCGCAGTGCCGCCGTTTCCAGGGGCGCAATACACTTTACAAACACGGGGACTTTGTTTCAGCTTCCACGCCAAGGCATGTTCACGGCCTCCTTGACCGATGACCAGAACTTTCATCCGGCTCCCTCCCTCTTCAAGCTGCTCAGTGCGATATTTTTGAATCACTTTTATTTTAATGTTTAAAATGGCGCATACCGGTAAAGACCATGGTGATGCCGTGCTTGTTGGCTTCAGCAACCGATTCTTCATCCCGGATTGAACCACCGGGCTGGATAATGGCTGTAATTCCTGCTTTGGCCGCCTCTTCTACTGTATCTTTCATGGGGAAGAAGGCATCGGAAGCCAATACGGCACCCCGGGCTTTTTCCCCAGCTTGCTCAATAGCAATACGGGCGGCACCGACACGGTTCATCTGCCCGGCACCGATGCCGATGGTTTGTCTGCCTTTGGCCAGCACGATGGCGTTTGATTTGACATGTTTGACCACTTTCCAGCCAAAAAGGAGCTGCTCCCATTCTGCTTCACTGGGCGCCCGTTCCGTGACCACGCGCATATCATCCCGGCCACTGATCTTGACATCATCCTCCTGCACCAAGAGCCCTCCCCCAACAGAGCGGTAACGGAAGGGGGGTTGTTTCGTGTTTGTCATCTCTTCCACTTTAAGCAGTCGCAAGTTTTTCTTTTGTGTCAAGATGTCCAGGGCTTGAGGGGTGAATTCCGGCGCAATGATAATCTCCAGAAAAATCTCTGCCATTTGACGGGCTGTCTGTTCATCAATCGGTCGGTTCGCCGCCACGATACCGCCGAAAATCGATACAGGATCAGCCTGATAAGCCTTTTGATAGGCACTGGTGATATCATCGCCAATGCCCACACCGCAAGGGTTGGTATGTTTCACAGCGACTACCGCCGGCTGTTCAAACTCTCTGACCAAGGCCAGCGCTGCGTCTGCATCATTAATGTTGTTGTAAGAGAGGGCTTTGCCATGCAATTGTTCAGCCTGGGCGATGCCCCCTTCATCACTCAAGGGCTGGCGGTAAAAAGCCGCTTGCTGATGGGGATTTTCACCGTAGCGCAAATCCTGCACCTTTTCAAAGGTGACCGTTAGTCTCTCCGGTGTCCGTTCGTTCACCTGCTCGGACAGGTACCCGGCAATCAAGGCATCATAAGCAGCCGTATGGCGGAACGCCTTAGCAGCCAAACGCCGGCGCGTCTCCTCCTCTATCGCTCCGCCTTCTTCCAGCTGACGGATGATTTCACCGTAATCTTCATGATCGACAACCACTGTGACATAAGCGTGATTTTTCGCTGCCGCCCGTACCATGGAGGGGCCACCGATATCAATGTTTTCGATCGCATCCTCAAACGTCACATCCGGCTTGGCAATGGTTTGGGCAAAAGGGTACAAGTTGACCACCACCAGATCGATAGGGGCAATGTCATGCTCTTCTAACTGGGCAGTATGGTGCTCATTATCCCTGACAGCCAAGAGGCCGCTGTGAATGCGCGGGTGCAAAGTTTTGACCCGGCCGTCCAAAATCTCGGGAAATCCGGTCACAGCCGAAATAGGTGTGACCTTAATGCCCGCTTCGCTTAACATGCGGGCTGTGCCCCCAGTGGAAATAATTTCTATTCCCCGGAGGGCAAGGGCCTGGGCAAAGGGTACCAACCCTGTTTTATCTGAGACACTGATCAATGCACGCTGAATGGTTGTTTCCGCCATTTCACTTTTCCTCCTTCTAGCACCACCTGTTCAGTGACACAGGCTTTGACAATCTCCGGATAAGCTTGATGTTCCACTTGCTGTATTTTGGCAGTAAGTGATTCACGTGTTTCATCAGGATCCAGAGCAACGGCTTGTTGATAAATAATCGGCCCGGTATCCATTCCTTCGTCCACATAATGAATGGTAATGCCGCTCACCCGCACACCATGGGCCAATGCCTGGCCAATGGCATCTTTCCCTGGAAAAGCCGGCAGCAAGGAAGGGTGGAGATTGACAATCCGACCTTCGTAGGGCGCCAGCAATGTGGGTCCCACAAGGCGCATATACCCAGCCAAAACGATAAAGTCAATCTCATGGGTTTCTAAGGCTTGCAAAATGGCTTGTTCATAGGCAGCTTTGCTGGAATAGTTTCGGGGCTGACAGACAAAAGTGGGCACACTCCATTGCTTGGCACGGGTCAATACGTAAGCATCAGGCTTATTGCACACCACAAGTGACACTTGACCGGCCGTAAACTGTGTCCGTTGCCAATTGTCCACAATCGCTTCAAAATTGGAGCCGTTACCTGAGGCAAAGACAGCGATCCGTTTAGCTTGCATAGCCATCACCTTCAAACCGGACCTGCTGCTGGCCGGAAACGATTGTGCCGATCACATAAGCAGTTTCCCCCATCTGCTCTAGAACCTCCAGCACCCCATCCTGTTCTTCCACCGGTACGGCAAGCACAAAACCTATCCCCATATTAAAAGTTTGAACCATATCCTCAAGCGCCACCTTGCCCGCCTCTTGCAACCAACGGAAAACCGGCAAAACAGGCCAACTGCCCCACTCAATCACCGCATCGCAGTCCTGAGGCAACATGCGGGGGATATTTTCAATCATCCCGCCCCCTGTAATATGGGCCATTCCTTTTACTGTAAACTGTTGGAGCAGGGACAAGACCGGCTTGACATAAATCCGTGTGGGGGTGAGCAAAACGTCACCCAAGGTGGATTCCCGGTCAAGGCTGTTCACCCGGTCTGAAAGCGAAACCCCCACCTCAGCGATGATTTTCCGCACCAGTGAGAATCCGTTGCTGTGCACCCCGCTGGAAGGAAGACCGATCAGGACGTCACCCGGGATGATGGATTGCCCGGTAATTAATTGCTCTTTTTCTACGATCCCCACGCTAAATCCTGCCAAATCATATTCTCCGGGAGGGTAAAAACCGGGCATTTCCGCCGTCTCCCCTCCGATCAAGGCACACCCCGCCTCTACACAGCCATCAGCAATTCCTTTAACGATGGCTTCTGCCTGAACCGGGTTCAACTGTCCGCAAGCCAGATAATCGAGGAAAAACAATGGTTCTGCTCCTTGTACGATAATATCATTGACACACATGGCCACCAGATCAATCCCAACCGTCACATGCTGATCCATCTCAAAAGCCAGCTTCAACTTGGTTCCCACTCCGTCTGTTCCAGATACAAGGACCGGTTCCTTATACCGTTCCCAGGGGAGTTGAAACAGACCGCCAAATCCTCCCAAACCGCCCAGCACGCCTGGACGTTTTGTTTTCTCCACATGGCGCTTCATCCGCCCGACCGCTTCATACCCTGCCCCAAGGTTAACCCCTGCTTCCCGGTAAGCTTTACTCATTCCCTGTCACGTCCTTTTTCACGCTTATTTCAATACCGTCTCTCGCTCTTCGGTATAGATTTCCGTTGGATACCGTCCTGTAAAACAGGCCAAACAATGGCCCCGGTTGGGCGCCGCATCGGAGCGGCCGATGGCTTCCAGCATGCCTTCGATGCTTAAGAAAGCCAAGGAATCAGCACCAATGGCTTCGCGAATCTCCTCCACCGAGTGTTTGGCCGCAATCAACTCTTCCCGGGAGGAAGTGTCAATGCCGTAATAGCAAGGATGAATCACCGGGGGAGAGCTGATGCGCACATGCACTTCCGTTGCCCCGGCTTCGCGCAGCATCTTGACGATCCGGCTGGACGTAGTCCCCCGCACAATGGAGTCATCAATCATCACCACCCGTTTGCCTTCCACAACTTTACGTACCGCACTCAGTTTCATGCGCACGCCCTGCGCCCTGAGGGCCTGGTTAGGCTGTATAAACGTCCGCCCTACATAACGGTTTTTGATCAAACCCAATTCATATGGGATGCCTGTGGCTTCTGCATAACCGATCGCAGCCGAGATGCTGGAATCGGGCACCCCAGTCACCACATCCGCTTCTACCGGGGCTTCAGCCGCCAATTTTTTACCCAGCTCTTTGCGGCTGAGATGGACATTGATGCCGCTAATGTTACTGTCCGGCCGGGCAAAATAGATATACTCAAAACTGCAAATGGTACGCTGCGTTTGATTGGTAAACCGCTCCGACCGGAGGTCATTGTGGTCAATGATGATCAACTCACCCGGTTCAACTTCCCGAATATAGTTGGCTCCAATCACATCAAAGGCACATGTTTCCGATGATAAGACGTAACTGTCACCCAGCTGGCCCAAAGACAGAGGACGCAAACCATTGGGATCCAGCGCAGCCAGCAGTTTATCCTTGGTCATGATCAACAGGGCATAAGCCCCCTTGATCATGCTTAAGGCTTCTTTGACAGCAAGCTCAATTTCGTCATACGCGGAGCGGGCAATGAGGTGTGCAATCACCTCTGTGTCGCTCGTCGTTTGGAAGATAGAGCCTTGCCGTTCCAGGTAACGTTTGATCTGTCCGGCGTTAACCAAATTGCCGTTGTGAGCCAAAGCCAACGTTCCCGCCCGGAAGTTGAAAATAAGCGGCTGAGCATTTTCAATACGGCTGTCCCCGGCTGTGGTGTAACGCACATGGCCAATCGCCCGGTTGCCTTGCAGATGGCTTAAACGGTCGTTTAAAAACACATCGGTGACCAGGCCCATTCCCTTGTGATGCAGCAGTTCACGGCCGTCCGCCACGGCAATGCCGGCACTTTCCTGTCCCCGGTGCTGCAAGGCAAAGAGACCGTAGTAAGTCAGTTCCGGTGCATGATCGTGGCCATAGATGCCAAACACACCGCATTCTTCATTCAATTTATCCAGCATCAAGTCGTCATAAGACATGGGATAGACTCCTTCCATGACTGACCTAACTCATCCAGCGAAGCTGCAATCACCTGTCCTCCGTTGATGCGTATGGACAGCTGATTACTTGCTGAGACCCGGCCGATGATTTTGGCCTTAACCCCACGGGAATCGGCCAGTTGCAACAACTGTTGCCCATAGGTTTCCGGCAGGCTGACCAATATGCGGGACTGGGACTCGGCAAACAGTATGGCTGTCGGGGCGAGCTGTGTCTCAATGTCCAACTCCGCACCCCGTCGGCCGCTGAGACATGATTCAGCCACAGCCACAGCCAATCCGCCTTCAGACAGATCATGGGCTGAAGCGAGCCATCCCTGGCGAATCGCTTCCAAGACCACCTGCTGCACGGCCAGTTCCTGTTCAAGATCAAGCTGTGGTGGGCGCCCGCTGATCTCTCCTTTGAGCCATTTTTGCAGCTCACTGCCACCAAACTCAGGCTTTGTTTCCCCCAAAAGGACAATCAGGTCGCCTTCCTGCTTAAATCCTTGCGCAGTAATATGGTCCACATGTTCAATTAAGCCGACCATCCCCACCATGGGCGTCGGATAAATGGCCTTGCCGCCGGATTCGTTGTACAAACTGACATTCCCAGAAACAACAGGTGTGCCCAACTTGCGGCAGGCTTCACTCATGCCTTCCACAGCCTGTTCCAACTGCCAGAAGATTTCCGGATCTTCCGGGTTGCCAAAGTTGAGACAGTCGGTTAAAGCCAACGGTTTGCCCCCCGAGCAGACAATGTTGCGGGCTGCTTCGGCCACCGCAATCGCTCCGCCTACCTTGGGGTCGAGATAAATGTAGCGGGAGTTGCAATCGGCCGTAAGAGCCAAAGCTTTTTGAGTGCCGCGAATCCGCAGGACTGCCGCATCGGACCCCGGGCCCACCACCGTGTTGGTGCGCACCATGTGATCATACTGGCTGTACACCCATTCTTTGCTGGCGATAGTGGGTGAGGCCAGCAGCTTGTGCAATGTTGCCGTATGGTCCTCTACCTCTATTTGTTCTGGCTCTAGGACCTGAAAGCGCTGGTAATATCCCGGTACTTTGGAAGGTACATGATAAACCGGGGCGTCACTGGCCAAACTGTCCACCGGCACATCCGCTTTTACTTCCCCTTGATGAAGCACCCGCAAGCGGCGGTCAGCGGTGACCCGTCCCACCACAGCAGAGTGAACCCCCCATCTGTCACAAATGGCTTTAACCTCCTGTTCACGGCCAGGCTCCACGACAATCAGCATCCGTTCCTGTGATTCAGAGAGCATCATCTCATAAGCTGTCATCCCCGGTTCGCGCTGGGGCACATGATCAAGGTACAGTTCAATGCCGGTTTCTGCTTTGGAGGCCATTTCTGCACTGGAAGAGGTCAACCCCGCCGCTCCCATATCCTGAATGCCGACGACGACACCAGAGCGGATGAGCTCCAGGCAGGCTTCCATCACCAGTTTCTCCATAAACGGATCTCCCACTTGTACGGAAGGCCGCTTCTCTTCCGACTCCTCACTCAACTCTTCGGAGGCAAAGGTGGCCCCATGAATCCCGTCCCGGCCGGTTCCTGCTCCCACGTACATGACCACATTGCCGATTCCCTGGGCGACACCCTTGTGAATGTCCTTGTGATCAATCAGCCCGACACACATGGCATTGACCAGGGGATTGCCCTCATAGCTGGGGTCAAAGTAGACATCCCCGCCCACGGTGGGGATCCCCACACAGTTCCCGTAACCGGCGATCCCGGCGACCACCTGTTCGAACAGATACTTGACCCGTGGCGAGGAGAGTTCCCCAAAACGCAAGGCATTTAACAGAGCGATGGGCCGGGCACCCATGGAAAACACATCGCGGATAATGCCCCCCACCCCTGTAGCTGCCCCTTGATACGGTTCAATAGCGGAGGGATGATTGTGCGATTCCATCTTAAACACAATGGCTTGCCCGTCACCAATATCCACGATGCCGGCGCCTTCCCCGGGCCCTTGCAGCACATGCTCCCCTGAGGTGGGAAACTTTTTCAAGACGGGTTTGGAATGTTTATAACTGCAATGTTCCGACCACATCACACTGAATAATCCCGTTTCCGTATAGTTGGGCCGCCGCTTTAAAATCGCTTTGATACGTTCATATTCCTCATCTGAGAGCCCCATGTCTCTATACAAGCGCTCCTGTTCAATTTGCTCCGGGGTTGGTTCCAGGTTGGTCACATTCAGCCCTGTGTTAGACTGTGACATGTTTCTCCCTCCAAGCCTTTAAAATGGACGTAAACAGACGCAAACCATCACTTGAGCCGAGGAGATGCTCTACGGCCCTCTCAGGATGAGGCATCATCCCCAGCACATTACCTTCTTTATTGATAATCCCGGCAATATCACCCACAGATCCGTTAGGATTCTCTTTGTAGCGGAACACGATTTGCCTGTTTTGTTCAAGTTCAGCCAGGGTGGCCGGGTCGCAATAATAATTCCCTTCCCCGTGGGCAATGGGGATGGAGATCACTTCCCCTGCTGCATAGTGCAATGTAAACGGCGTGTTGGCATTGATGACTTCCAAAGGGGTATGAAAACACCGAAATTTGAGACTGTTGTTACGCCTCATCGCCCCTGGCAAGAGCCCTGCTTCCAGTAAAATCTGAAACCCGTTGCAGACACCCAGAATAAAGATGCCCCGTTCCGCCGCTGCCTTAATAGCCTCCATCACCGGGGCAAAGCGGGCAATGGCCCCGCCCCGCAAATAATCGCCATAGGAAAAACCACCGGGCAATAAAATGGCATCGTACCCAGATAAATCTGTCTCTTGGTGCCAGACGTAATGGACTTCTTCCCCCAGACCATCCTTCACGGCATGATACATATCCACGTCACAATTGGATCCTGGAAAGACAACGACTGCAAATTTCATGGTTACCCCTCCACCGGTTCAAAATCCGCCTGTTCAATGCGGTACTCCTCAATCACCGGGTTGGCCAGCAGTTTGTCGCACATTTGCTTGACCCGCTCCCGGGCTGCCTCCGGGTTCTCTGCTTCAACTTCCAGCTCCAAATATTTGCCAATCCTGACCTCTTTCACTTCCTGATAAGACAGAGCATGCAAGGACTGCTTAACTGCTTGCCCCTGGGGATCCAAGACACCCTCTTTTAACGTCACGAAGATTTTAAATTTAAACATGTGCTTCTCCTCCAACTCTCTTTAAAATTTCCTGATAAGCCTCCTCTACACCGCCCAAGTCACGGCGAAAGCGGTCCTTATCCAACTTGTCGCGGGTGTGCCGGTCCCACAGGCGGCACGTATCCGGTGAAATCTCATCAGCCAATAACAGCTGACCGTCATCTGTCAAGCCAAACTCCAGTTTAAAATCGACCAAGATAATGTCCCGCCCAGCAAAATAGCGGCTTAACAGCTGATTCACCTTCAAGGCGACGGTTTTCATTTGTTCCACCTGTTCCGGGGAAGCCAGACCGAGCACGTCAATATGATCTTCAATAATCAACGGGTCACCCAGCTGATCATCCTTGTAATAAAATTCAAGGACAGGGCGGGGAAGTTCCCACCCTTCCTCCAGTCCCAGACGCTTGGCCATGCTGCCCGCCGCCAAATTGCGGACCACCACTTCCACAGGCACAATGCGCACTTTGCGCACCAATTGTTCATGCTCAGACAGCAGCCGCTCAAAGTGATTGGCTACACCGGCCTGGGTTAAATGAGTAAACAGTGCCGCACTGATCAGATTATTGAACCGTCCCTTGCCTTGAATGGTCCCTTTCTTTTCTCCGTTAAAGGCCGTGGCATCATCCTTATATTCCACCCACAGCAACTGCTCATCGCTTGTGGTATATATTTTCTTAGCCTTCCCCTCATACAACAGCCCTTGCTTATTAACCGTTTCCTGGCTCACGTCGTTCCGCTCCTTCCGGTTTGGTCCGTTCCCTCTGGTTTCTACTCAAGCCCGACCCGTTTAAAGATCAAGTCCACATTTTTGAGGTGATACTCCGGATTAAAAATGTCATCCAGTTCTTTTTGACTCAACGTTTCTCGTATGGTTGGCTCCTGTTCAAGCAACGCTTTAAAGGGTTGCTCGGTCTCCCAAGCCTGCATCGCCTTGGCCTGAACCAAGTCATAGGCCTCTTCCCGCTTCATCCCTTTATTGATCAAGGTGAGCAGCACGCGCTGGGAATAGATCAGCCCGAACGTTTTCTCCATATTGCGCTTCATATTGTCCGGAAAAACAGTCAGGTTTTCCACAATGCGGGCAAAGCGGTTCAGCATATAGTTCAGTAAAATAGTGACATCCGGCAGAATAATCCGCTCCACTGACGAATGGGAGATGTCCCGCTCATGCCACAGAGGAACGTTGTCATAAGCTGATTGCATGTAGCCGCGGATGACCCGGGCCAGACCGGTGATATTTTCCGAACCGACTGGATTGCGCTTATGGGGCATGGCTGAGGAGCCTTTTTGTCCTTTGCCGAAAACTTCTTCTACTTCCCGGGTCTCCGTCTTTTGCAATCCCCGGATTTCGACCGCAAATTTCTCCAGGGAGGTGGCAATCAAGGCCAGCACACTCAGGTAGTGGGCATGGCGGTCCCGTTGCAAGGTCTGGGTGGAAATAGGGGCCGGTTTAAGACCGAGTTTGTCACATACGTACTGTTCAACAAAGGGATCGATGTTGGCAAACGTCCCCACTGCGCCAGACATCTTGCCCACGGCGACCTCTTCAACTGCCCGCTCAAAACGTGTCAGGTTACGCTTCATCTCGGCATACCATAAAGCCATTTTTAAACCAAAAGTGGTCGGTTCAGCATGCACGCCGTGGGTGCGCCCCATCATCACCGTATACTTATGGGCCAACGCCTTTTCTTTCAGCACATTGATAAAATGCTCCAGGTCCTTCTTCAAAATGTCATTAGCCTGCTTGAGCAAGTAGGACAAGGCCGTATCTACCACATCGGTCGAGGTTAAGCCATAGTGTACCCATTTGGACTCAGGACCCAAAGTTTCGGCCACAGCACGGGTAAAAGCCACCACATCATGGCGTGTGTCCTCTTCAATCTCTTTAATCCGCTGGACATTGATACGGGCATTGCTGCGGATTTTGTGCACATCTTCTTTGGGGATGTGGCCCAGTTCAGCCCATGCTTCACAAGCCAAGATTTCCACTTCCAGCCAGGCCTTAAATTTGTTCTCTTCCGTCCAAATGCGTCCCATCTCTTCTCGGGTATAACGTTCAATCATTCGATTCCCTCCATGTTCCAGATCTTTAGTGCTTTGATTTTGGCCAGCGCTTGGGACGGATCATCAGCCATCACGTTGAGATGACCCATCTTCCGCTTGGGTTTGGCCTCTTTTTTGCCGTACAAGTGCAGTTTAAACGAGGGATCCAGCTGGGGCAAGACATCCAAAACGGCAGCAAGGTGCTCACCTAATATATTGACCATCACTGTAGGCTGAATCAGTGTGGTGTCAGCCAAAGGGAGGTTGCACACCGCCCGCACATGCTGTTCAAACTGGGACGTGCGGCAAGCCTGCTGGGTATAATGCCCTGAGTTATGAGGCCGGGGAGCCAGCTCGTTGACCAGCAATTGTCCGTTGTCCAGAAGAAACAGCTCGATGGCTAACAGACCAACCAATTGGAACGCTTCAGCTAACTTGACGGCAATGGCTTCCGCCTGCTGCTTGATGGCCTCACTCACCCGGGCCGGGGCCATGCTGAGGTGTAAAATATTGTCACAATGAATATTTTCAGCTACGGGAAATGTTTTCAGCTCCCCTTGCGGATTACGGGCCACAATCACTGACAGTTCCTTGACAAAAGGAACAAACTGCTCCAGCACCCACTCCCGTTTTGCCGCTCTGACCCGCCCTTCAGCTTCGGCCACATCACGAGCGGAAGAGAGCACAAACTGCCCTTTGCCATCATAGCCGCCTTCCGCCGTTTTTAACAACGCTGGACGTCCCAAGCAGGCCAATCCGTGACGAAGATCATCTACAGAGCGGACCGGAACATAAGGGGCCACGGCCACACCGGCTGACTCTATGGCGGCTTTTTCTCTGATTCTGTTCTGCGTCGTATAGAGCAGACGGTATCCTTGGGGCAAGTAACTGTTAAGCTCCAGTTGGTTGGCCACTTCAGCGGAGATATTTTCAAACTCATAGGTCAGTACATCCACTTCACAGGCCAAAAGCCGTGCACCTTCCAGGCTGTCAAATGAAGCTGTGATTTGCTTGTCTGCCACCTGGCCGCAGGGACTGTTCTGTGTCGGATCCAGGGTGACCACATGGTAGCCCATCTCCCGGGCACTCAGGGCCATCATTCGCCCCAGTTGTCCGCCTCCTAAAATGCCAATGGCAGATGGAGGCAGAATCACCTTGTGCTGTATGCTTGGAGCAGTGTTGATCAACTCACTCATACTGGACGAGGTCCGCTTCAGCCAGTACCTGTTGGCGTACGGCCTCTCTTCTCTCCTTTAGCTTGTGTTGAATGTGAGGATATTTAATCCCCAATATTTCAGCAGCCAGCAAGGCACTGTTTTTGGCTCCGGCTTTGCCAATGGCCACGGTTGCTACCGGCACACCCCCTGGCATTTGTACAATAGACAATAGAGAATCAAGTCCGTTCAGCGTTGAGGTTTTAACCGGAACCCCGATGACCGGCAGTTCTGTCTTGGAAGCGATCATACCCGGTAAATGGGCCGCTCCTCCGGCCCCGGCAATAATAACCTCCAATCCCCGTGCTTTGGCCTGTTCAGCATAGCGAAACATTTCATCTGGCGTACGATGGGCAGAAACCACTCTCTTCTCAAAGGAAATCTCCAGCTCCTCCAAAATCAAACACGCTTCTCTCATCGTTTCCCAATCGGATGTACTGCCCATAATCACGCCAACCAGCGGTTTTTCCATGTTGGCACCTCCACTTTTGCCTAATAAAGCACAAAGCCCAGACGGGTAGATTTCCTTCGCACAGAGAGAAACCTACCCGCCTGGGCTTTTATCCCTTCGGTGTCATATACCTGGTGCCCATGATGTTCAAGGGATGAACATTGACCTGGGCATAAGCAGGTATACTCGGATCGCTCGGACCATCCAGCATGACAGGACCTCCAACTTGACAAGAGTAAGAGACAAGAAGGGGGCTATGTCCCGGCCAGCCATGGAACCCTAGATCCGCTTTCCCTCGTAGTCCAAAGATTTACGGTCTTTAGGTAGAGACGATCGAGCCATATTCCCGATCTTATACGAGGAGGTAGATGTTCAATTGTTCGTGTCAAATTTTATGACACTTTTAAGTTTAACAAAGGAAATGAGCACTCGTCAACAAAAAACGAACATTTTCCAAATTAATCCTAAAAAAATTCGTTTTTTGTCATTGTCTTTGCTTCTCTTCCCTTTGGGCGGCCAGCTGCCCTCCTTTGTCCGTTTGCTGTGCGTAAATATCCGCATAATCATCCTCGGAACGGATCTCCTCAATCACTTTTTCATCCACGCCGGGCAAGTTTTCTTCATGGACAACATGAAACGTTTCCCCTTCTTTTTTCGCTTGTTTCTTCAAACTTTTCACCCAGAATCCTCCGCGGAAATGCTGGGGCTCATAAGAAATGATAAATGCCTTTTCATCATAAGCCAGAATGTGGTTATACAAATCCTGTTGGGCTTTGCGGCGGGTCAAAATTTCCATCATCAAACGTTTGCCGTCTCTTCCTTCCCCGATCCAGGAGGTGACCCCATAACCGGCTTCCCGCAAAATTTGGGGCAGCGGATGATCATGACGGTTACTGATCACTTTAACGGTGACATAACCCAAAGCCATCCATTCCTCGATTTTACTGCCGGCCAGAACACCCAAGGCAAAGCCAAGGGCATAGGCAATGAGGTTTTGGATCTCATTCAGGTTTTCCAACACCAATCCCAAACCAATGACATAGATGAGCACTTCAATTGAGCTGATCGCTGAGGCCAGGTACTTTTGGCCCTTCAAAGTCAGGATCATGCGAATGGTAAAGAATGACACATAAACCACATTGATGACCAAGATGATCAGCATCATCACCATAGGTGAACCCTCCACATGTAAACTCTTTGTAGGATACTGCTTTTTAGTGACACTGTCAATCGGTTGAAACTGGTATTTTTATAAAAAGCTTCGTTCTCTTTTTACCCGCTTATACCTGAGGATAAAAATCCAAATAAAAAAGCCTAGCTGATCAGGCTGTGACACAGAGAAGCAACTCGGCAGTCTATCAGCTAAGCATCATCATCGTCAGCCGTGTCTTCCTCCGCCATTGGTCCGCCCGCCTCTACCATCCGACGGACCCTGGCTGAAGAAGTGACTAACCAATGGTGAAAAAGTTCCTTTCTTTCCTCAGTGGTCAAAAAATAGTCATCTCCCAGCAAATGCCTGGCACGCTGGGTGGCCTGATGTAAAGTGATCGCCGCTGCCACGGAAATATTTAAGCTTTGCACAAAACCGTACATGGGAATAATAAAGTTGCCGTCGGCCAGTTCCAGTGCTTCATGGGAGACACCGTCATGCTCATTGCCGAATAAAAACACCGTGGGCTTGTTTAAGTCTACTTCTGCCAGTGGCACCGCATCAACCCCCAAATGGCTGGCCAGTACCTGGTAACCTCTCTGCTGAGCCTGTTTGACCGCTGCCTCAATGGATGGATGCCTCTCGATGGTCAGCCACTTGTGCGCACTCTGGGTCACCTTACGGTTGGGGCTAAACGGTGCCCGGCCCACCACAATGGAGACATCTTGCACGCCAAACGCATCGGCGGAACGAAGAACAGCCGCTTGATTATGCCCGTCGTCCACAGCTTCAAGCAGCACAGCAATATGACGGGTGCGCTGTTTTAAAACCTCATACATCCGTCTCAGGCGCTGGGGTCTTAAGGTTTTCCAAACCAGATCATCTTCCTCCGTTAATAATCCTTCGTTGATGAGTTGCGCTACTATGGCTTCTCGCTCATTGTCTGCCATATCTTTGCCTCCCGTGATGCAAGTGAGATATTCTCGATCTGCCAGTCAATTTCTTTAACTCCAATTTGCCTGAGAAACTGGTTGGTTTTGGAGAACGGACGGCTGCCAAAAAACCCCCTGTTGGCCGAGAACGGACTGGGGTGGGGGGACTCAATGATGTAATGGTGAGGTGCGGTAATCAGCTCTTTCTTAGCCTGGGCATTCCGCCCCCAGAGAATAAACACAACGGGCTGCTCCCGTTGATTCAGGATGTCGATCACTCTGTCCGTAAACGTTTCCCACCCCATTCCCCGGTGGGAATTGGGTTGGCCCTGACGAACCGTGAGTACCGTGTTTAGCAGCAGCACCCCTTGTCTGGCCCACTTTTCAAGGCAGCCGTTATTGGGAATATAGCAGCCCAGATCATCCTGCAGTTCCTTAAAAATGTTTTGCAAGGAAGGCGGAGCCTGTACACCAGGCTGGACGGAAAAACTAAGCCCATGAGCTTGTCCTGGCCCGTGATAAGGATCTTGCCCTAAAATCACAACTTTAGTTTCCTCATACGGCGTATAGTGTAAGGCATTATAAATATCATACATGTCAGGATAAACCACTTTGGTCCGGTATTCATGAATCAGAAATTTTCGTAAGCGTTGGTAATACGGCTTTTCAAATTCACTTTCCAGTAAAGGAGACCAATCGTTTTTTAAAATCCCCATAAGCAACACCTGGCATCTCTTGTATAGTCTGTTACGCTCATTACTATACCATTCACAACAGACAGCGTCCAGACCTGGCTAGGTTCAACTTAAAATATACTCATAACAGTAAAAATAAGTATATTATAGATCCTTTATACCATCCATGCAAGGTCTAATGACCTATTTCCGTGCGAAGACTTTTTGTGATTAAATATTAATGATCTTACTTGTTGATTGTCTGCAGTGGTTCAATACAGATCTCTTACTCTTCCCGTTAGGAAAAGTGTGGAATATTATCGTTATTTTTGATTATTTGCTGTCGCAATTTGGCGAGCTTTTATTAGTGAAAAACTGAGCTGTTACTATTAAAATTAAAAAAAAGGTGATTAAATTTAAGTTACGTTCAGCCAATACATACTCTTATATCTGAGGTGCTACTATGAATCTTCACAGCCTTATTCAAGAGGCGATTAAGGGCAGAGGGTCATCACAGAAGGAGTTGGCTGACGCTGTTGGTATTAATCGCACTACATTAAGCAAGTATCTTAAGGGAAACAGTAGGTTGCGTTTTGATAACATCTTAAAACTGGTGCGTTTTCTTTTTCCAGACCGGGAAAAAGAGATCATGACAGCTTACGCACGGGACAGGAATCACACGCACCTCCGCCAATGTTTGGAATATGCCTATATTAACCGGATTGATTCCCTTAAAGACGAACTTTTAGAAAGGTTACAGCTATCCAGCAATAAAGTGGATCAAGAGTGGGCCACTGTGTATGGCTTGAATAACAGAGAGAATTACTCTTACAAGCTGTTGCATGTTTATAAAAATTTAAAGCTTATAAGTACTGAAATGAAAATTTTTTCCCAATTAGTTACAAGCCTTATCTATTGGCATTTAAATCTGTATGGTTTTGCCTATGAGACATGTCTAGAACTGGAAGAGAAAATCAAAAAAATCAAAGACCCTTTTATCAGAAATTCTTATACCGCACGTTTTGGCGCGGCAATGGCTTCCTATTGTCTATATCTAGATGAACGTGAAACCTGTCAACACTATAGTCAATTAGTTCTGGATACTGCACCAAGTCCTATCTTTAAAGCCACAGCTTATTTAAGTTTAGGTAACAGTTATATTTTCGAATCCTACGAGGAAACTATTCACTTTCTTTCAAAATGTTTTGAATTGTCAAACCAAGAGCGTCATGATTATCTTATCAACTTATGTAAGGACACTTTTAATTTTGCCCAAAATTATTGGGGGCACACACCCCAGTTTTTGAATTTCGAAAGTAAACGGATCAGTGATCAAACTGAAATTGCCTTTTATTATATTAAACGGAATAATCATAGCGAAGCGAAAAAAATTTTAGATAGTATAGATCCGGAAAACTTATCCAACATAGAAAAAGCTTTTTATTATTACTTTAGAGGATTAATCACAAAGGCGGAAACTGATTTCTCCAAATCTGTTTATTACTTTAAAACCTCTGGAGATTTGTTCTACTTAAACCTCCCCATCATGGAACTTAAAAAACTTGGCATTAATACTTATCTCATACATTCCATTAAGCCTATTAAGGAGGGAAATTAACATGAAAAAGCTTGTCGGTTTATTACTCTTGTTATTCTTGTTGTTCGGAGGAACAATGGATTCTGCCCATGCTAACCCAGGGATGGCGCCTGATCCTACCTCTGTTCCTTCCAATCCTGCCTACATGGAATAGTCTACAAAACTTAATTCAACGAAATTAATTCACTTTGAAACAAAAATGGCGACCGATTCAGTCCCCATTTTTGTTGCCCTCGTAACATACATTATGTCATCTGCAGGATATCTTCTTGAAAAATAGAAAACTCTGCCTGGCAACGTCCTACTCTCCCGGGGGCTCTCGCCCCAAGTACCATCGGCGCTGGAGGGCTTAACTTCCGTGTTCGGCATGGGAACGGGTGTGACCCCTCCGCCATCGTCACCAGACAGAGTATACACATGTTGGTGCT
The DNA here is from genome assembly GCF_030814135.1 of Caldalkalibacillus uzonensis. Classification (NCBI taxonomy): domain Bacteria; kingdom Bacillati; phylum Bacillota; class Bacilli; order Caryophanales; family Bacillaceae; genus Caldalkalibacillus; species Caldalkalibacillus uzonensis. Next base: position 120,758 of record NZ_JAUSUQ010000011.1, read on the forward strand.
TTGTACCCTCAAAATTGGATAACAGCGTAACAGCAAGATTCACCGGATGCCACGCAAAAATTGGTTAAGCCCTCGACCGATTAGGATCTGGTCGCTCCACGCATCACTGCGCTTCCACTCCAGACCTATCTACCTCGTCATCTCCGAGGGGTCTTACTCGCTTCGCGCGATGGGAAATCTCATC
>NZ_JAUSUQ010000012.1 GCF_030814135.1 Caldalkalibacillus uzonensis
TCACACCCGTTCCCATGCCGAACACGGAAGTTAAGCCCTCCAGCGCCGATGGTACTTGGGGCGAGAGCCCCCGGGAGAGTAGGACGTTGCCAGGCTGGACAAACCTCGTGAGAAATTCTCGCGAGGTTTTTAGTGTAAAAAATCTTGTCTGACATTTATTTTTAGCATCAATTACCCAGGGCTCGTTGATTTATTTTAATCATATCAAAAACATTGGCAATTTTGGTATGATTAAATAAACATCTAAAAACTAAGAGGGGGATAGTTTAGTGGATTATAGGGACGAGGTGCTGTGGAATCAACTGTTTGATGTACGTCAGTATACGTTGCAAATTGTTGAAAATATAAGTGAGAGTATGATCGATATCATTCCCGCTGGACACCATAACTCCATTCGTTGGAATATTGGCCACATCATATATGATCAGGATGTTTGGTTTCATCATTTCATGAAGGATGATATGGATGTGCCTGGATATTATCGGCATTTCTTTGATTTTGGGACGAGTCCTTGCACCTGGAAGCAGGAGCCCCCTGCTTGGAGAGAGCTGGTAGAAGAACTCCGTATCCAACCACACCGTTTAAAAAAGAAATTTGCAGGCAGACTGGATGAACCCTTACAGACCACAACAGAATTAGGAATGGGCAAACTCGGTGAAGTGATTCCACGCACGTTATATCACGAATGGTATCACTTGGGGGTTATCCAGTCCATCAAGCGGTTTGCTGATAGCCGACCAGAAGATGGGGTGAAATAACCATGAGGAAGATCGAGCACATCGAGCACAGGATTAGAGCAAAGCATGATTAACATTATTAAAGAAATGGGGTATGTTTAAACACCTCTTTAATCTCTTTTAAGTAAGATTCCCTCTGCTTCAAGGGCTTGGCAAGCTTCATCTATCCGTTTGTCATCATTGGCTTCTACCGTATGCAGGTGTACACCTTCCGTCAGAGAAGAAAGCAGTTTGGCCTGGTTGTCTTGCACTTTACGCAAGAAATCATGCACATCCTTTTTTGATTCAACCATTAATGAACCCTGAATTTGGCCATAAATCGGGTGTTCAACGATCACATCAACAACTTTAACACCATGCTCCACCAAAATGGTTAACTCCCGCTCCGTTTGCTCAAATGCATGCTGACAAGCAATGACGCGCCGTTTGGGCTGAGGAGATGGGGAGCTAAGATACAAATAACCTTGGGGAGTGGCCACGATAGGTTCATTTTTCGCTTTTAAAAGTGCGATATCCTGCACAATGACTTGGCGGCTCACACCGGTTTCCTCAGCAAGAAAGGTACCAGTGAGGGGTTTTTTCTTGGATTTTAATAACTCTAACAAATAGTGGCGCCGTTTGTCTCCCAGCAATTTAGACATGTGCTTCATGGTCACCTCCAGGCATGCCTGTAAAAAGCTTTAACTGAAGATAAGTGTAAAGGGATCAATACCGGTTTGCAACCTATCTTGATCTTGGTTGTTAAGATAAAGCATGACTGCTTCTGAACGTGCGGATAATCTCTTTTATCTGCTGCAGAAAATAATGGATATCTTCACTCGTTACTCCTCGTCCCAAACTGATGCGCACGGCTTGTTTGGCTTGCTCGTCGTTATAGCCCATGGCCAGCATAACATGGGACGGGGCCCAGTAGTGAGCATGACATGCTGAGCTGGTAGAAACGGCAATACCCTTTTTGGACAGTTCCTGCATCAGGGCCTGACCCTCGATTTGCTGACACAAGAAATGAATATGGGTTGGCAAGGCTAAAGAAGCGGGAACCGTCAATTGAATGCCAGGCAGGGCTTGCAATCCTTCTCTTATTGTTGTGTTCAGTTTAACATACCGGTTCCAATCTTCTGGCTGCCGTTCATGGCTCTGTTTTAAAGCATAGGCGGTACCTATGAGACCGGGTACATTCTGTGTGCCCGAGCGCCAGCCATACTCTTGTCCCCCTCCATGGAGCAAGGGAGAAAGGCGGACGCCCCTCTGCACATACAGCCCTCCAACACCTTTCGGTCCGTAAAATTTATGGGCGGAAAAGGAGAGCAAATCCACTCCCCACTCTTCCACTTGAAAAGGAATTTTCCCCAGTGTCTGTACCGCGTCACAATGAAAGAATGGTGTTTTCGTTCCCTGTTTCAAACGTTTGGCTTTTATGAGTTGACCGATGGTGTCAATGGGTTGGAGGGTGCCCACTTCATTGTTGGCGTGCATGACGGAGACTAGAATCGTGTGCTCGGTTAACATTTGTTCCAGCTTGTACAAGTTGATTTTCCCCTGGCTGTCAACCGGAATATAACTGATGGTAAATCCTTGTTTTTCAAGAGCGGTACAGGCCGACAGAACGGAATCATGCTCAATGGCACTGACCACAATATGCCGCCCTTGTTGTTGGTACATGTGAGCAACACCCTTGAGAGCCAGATTGTTAGCTTCCGTTCCTCCGCTGGTTAAGACAACCTTCCCCTGATTAGCCCCTAATAGATGGAGAATCTCCCTTTTTGCTTGATGCACGGCTTCGTCAGCCCGGTCACCAAAGAGATGCAGACTGCTCGGATTACCAAACACATTCAAGCAATAAGGTTTCATGGCCTCCCACACGTGTGGATCTACCGGGGTCGTGGCTGCATGATCAAGATAAACATAACGTGGCATCCCTTCTAACCTCCAAATAAAAATGGGTGGTCAAAAATTAAAGTTTTGTTTTGAGTATAGGCAAGGTAAACAACATATGTCAAGACACCTGTGTTGACATATGTCAACACCCCCACTATAATGAGTCTAAATAAGACAGGATCGCTTTCATGTCATGGACACAACCTTATGTCAAAGGACGAGAAACTATGAAATCTTATCAAACGGATGTACTGGTTATAGGCAGTGGCATTGCCGGTTTGTATGCCGCTTTACAACACAGTGAATACGCCCGGGTGATGTTGGTGACCAAATCGGCTTGGCCAGAGAGTAATTCCAGCCAGGCCCAGGGCGGGATTGCGGTTGCCATAGGGGAAGGGGACTCAGCTGAAGCGCATGTGGAAGATACCCTTCGGTGTGGATGCGGCATCAATGACCGTGAAGCTCTGAATGTACTAATGACCTACAGTTTTATGGTACTAGAAGACTTATGTCGTCTGGGTGTTCCTTTTGATGCGGATGAAGCGGGCCAGCTTAAGCTTGGCCGGGAAGGGTTTCATTCATTTCCCAGGATTATTCATGCAGGGGGAGATGCCACTGGGGCTGCCATCGTGAACACTTTGATGCAGCGGGTACGGGAAGAACCCCAGATTTCCATTTATGAAGAGGCATTTGTTGAACAATTGGTGGTGGATGGAAACCGTTGTGTGGGTGCCATATTGTTTGCCCGGGGCGAGCATATCCTGGTGCAAAGCGCTGCTGTCGTTTTGGCTGCCGGTGGTTGCGGCCAGCTTTACAAGGAAACAACCAACAGTTTGTTCAGTACAGGAGATGGCATGGCCTTGGCCTGTGAGGCCGGGGCAGATCTGGCTGATATGGAATTTGTGCAGTTCCATCCCACGGCTTTGGCTGTACCCGTACATCCAAAACCCTTGGTCTCAGAAGCGGTACGGGGTGAGGGGGGCGTGTTGATCAATGATGACGGATACGCCTTTATGCCGGAGTATCATCCCTGGGGTGATTTGGCTCCGCGGGACGTGGTGGCCCGTGCCATTTTTGACCAGCAGCAAAAAGGACAGCACGTCTATTTGGATACGCCTCGTCTCGGACCGGTCTTTGGGGAGCGTTTCCCCACGATTTACCGGCGTTGCCTTCAACTTGGCTTTGATCCCGTTAAACAGCCGCTACCTGTCACCCCTGCTGCTCACTTTATCATGGGCGGGGTTTGGACGGATGAGTGGGGGCTCACGTCACTGGACGGATTGTATGCTTGCGGAGAGGTGGCGTGCACAGGTGTACATGGGGCTAATCGTTTGGCCAGTAATTCTCTTTTGGAGGGTTTGGTCTTTGCCAAGCGCATTAAGGAGGCACTTCAACGTGATATGGTAAGGAGACCGGCCAACATGACGGCCAGGGATGTAGTCCCCCGCTTTACAGCACAGCACTACGCTTTCTCTTTCGAGCAGCTAATAAGTCATCAGGCAACACGCAGACTGCAACAGCTGATGTGGGAGGCTGCCGGATTGGTGAGAACTGAAAGCGGGTTACGGCGACTGGAAGCGACGCTTCGCCAGTGGGAAGCTATCTGGGCTCACCATCATCCCGTGTGGACCAACATGGCCCGGGTCGCTTTGGCTATTACCCGAGCGGCTCTGGAACGAACAGAAAGCAGGGGGGCTCATTTTCGGGCGGATTACCCTTACGAACAAGAGGTATGGCAACACAAACGGACAAGGTGGAGGAGGGGCAAAGATGAATCCTCTCTTGTTGGAGGAACAATTGAAACAAGCGCTCAGTGAAGATCTGGGTTTTGGGGACCGGACTACGGAGGCGGTGGTACCGGAGGAACAGTGGGCCAGCGGTGTGGTGATGGCTAAAGGAAAAGGGGTCATGGCCGGTTTGCCTGTTTTTGAACGGGTGATGCAGCTAGTTGACCACCGGGTGGAAATAACGCCTCTCGTTAAAGAGGGTGAGCGTGTTGAACAAGGGACATCTGTGATCCGTATACAAGGACCAACGCGGGCCATTTTAACCGGAGAGCGTGTGGCGCTCAATTTTTTGCAACGTTTGTCTGGCATTGCCACTGTGACGCGCCAAGCTGTTGATTTAGTTAAAGCCTACGGGACCAAGATTGCTGATACCCGCAAGACCACACCGGGTCTACGCATGTTGGAAAAATATGCAGTCACCGTTGGAGGTGGAATTAATCACCGCCTGCGGCTGGATGACGCTGTGTTAATTAAAGATAACCATATTCATGCCGCGGGTGGGCTAAGTGAGGCAGTGCATCGGGTAAGGGAAAAAATGGGTCACACCATCTTTATCGAAGTGGAAACGGAAACCCTCGCGCAGGTGAAGGAAGCTGTGGCACTGAAGGTAAACGGCATTTTGTTGGATAACATGACCGTTCCCCAATTAAAGGAGGCAGTTGCCCTTATTCCTACTTCGATTATCAGTGAAGCTTCCGGCAATATGCGCCTGGATCATTTGGAAGCTGTGGCCCAAACCGGGGTACAGGTGATTTCTATCGGCTGGCTGACTCACTCTGCTCCATCCCTTGACCTTAGTCTTAATTTGGATGGCAGCATTAAAAAGTGAAGGGGGATCACAATGGCACATTCACAGATAACATCCTCTTCCATCTCGCCGGAGATGTTTTATCAATGGCCAGTGGATGAGATGGAAGCACGGGTGAGAGTGATTAAACAAGCCTTAGGGGATCAACTGGTTATTTTGGGTCATCACTATCAAAAGGATGAAGTGTTCCAGTTTGCTGACTTTACGGGGGACTCTTTAAAGCTGGCCCAACTGGCGGCCCAGCAGCACCAGGCATCTTACATCGTGTTTTGTGGTGTTCATTTTATGGCGGAAACAGCGGATATTTTAACCTCTGAGAACCAAACAGTGATCTTGCCTGACTTAAAAGCAGGCTGCTCTATGGCTGACATGGCCGATGATGAGCAGGTGGAAGAATGTTGGGAACTGTTAACGGGGCTGTTTGGTGAAACCGTTGTACCCATGACCTATGTGAACTCCACAGCGGCTATTAAAGCGTTTTGCGGACGGAACGGGGGCTTAACGTGCACCTCTTCCAATGCCAAAAACATGTTTCAGTGGGCTTTCAGCCACAAGGAGCGCATCTTGTTTCTGCCTGATGAACATTTAGGGCGCAACACAGCCGCCAGCCTGGGTATTCCATTGGAGGAGATGGCGGTTTACAATCCTCTGACCAGGGAACTGGAAGACGTCCAGACAAAGCTGGACCAGATTAAGGTCATCTTGTGGAAAGGTTTCTGTTCTGTCCATCAGCATTTTAAGCTGGAACATGTTCAGCGGGTCAGACAAAGGGATCCGCAGATCAAAGTGCTGGTTCATCCCGAGTGCAATTATGATGTGGTCTGTGCCGCTGATGACAGCGGTTCAACGGAGTATATCATCAGGCAGGTGCAAAACGCACCACCAGGCTCCAAATGGGCCATCGGCACAGAAGTGAATCTGGTGCAGCGCTTGGCCAAAACCCACCCTGAGCAGACCATCCGCCTGCTTAACGATATGATCTGTCCCTGTTTAACCATGAACCGGATTGACCTGCCCCACCTGCTGTGGGCATTAGAGAGTATTTATCAAGGGGATAATGTCAATCCCATTCGCGTTGAAACAGATGTTGCCCGAGAGGCCCGCATTGCCCTTGAGCGAATGTTACAAAACTCTTAAAACAAGTTGAGCCACAACCCCTCTGTCTATGATTTAAACACGGTGCTTTCCTGGAGAACTGAGCACATAAATGGCAGCAGGCATAAAACATAACACCATCAGCAACACAGCCAGTCCCTGATGGGTAAAGAAAGAGAAAACAAGCATAAAAAAAGCGAAGAAAGCAAGGCGCCCCACACACAGCCAAAATTCCCGGTACACCAAGAGTTCCATCATTTTGGTGAGCGGGTTGGCCTTGGCCCTCTCGACCTGGTGACGGATCGTGGCAAATTGGTTGGTGTATGATGGCACCCACAGCATAGGCAAGGAAATAGAGATCACCGCGTTAAATACAATAAAGGTGAGCGGAGAAGGAACCCATAGCGTCAGGGTCACCACTGTTGACACCAGCACACCAAGGGAAGCAATCATATGATGAAAACGTGCTAACAACTGGTGCCCTACGATGAAGTAAGTGAGCACACTAAGTAAAGCAAACAGCATGTTCCATTCACCCACATGCCACTCATTTTGCAAAAAAAGATAGATAAAAATACTGAGTGACATATGTACAAAGGCAAAGAAAAAGCCGAATGAAGCAGCAGACAATCCCACATACCCCATCCGCCGGTTAGCTGGCATAACAAAACCCCTACGCCGGTAGGCTTGAGGAATACGCACCCGTGGTGTAAGCACGCTGCTTACTGTTTGACAGCCTAAAATGGACAGAGTCGTTATCAAAGCGGCATCATACCCCTGATGATAAATGATCCACCCCGCTAGCGGAGGGGTGAGCAATTGAGCCAGGCCATTAATGATATATTGCAGGCTCATCACCCAGGATAAACCATCTTGATCACTAAACCACAGGGAATAAAAATTAAGTCCGGCAAAAAACAAGCCAATGTACAGGCCGTTCAGCGCTCCTGCCAAACCGATAGCCACTAGCTGATCAAAGGTTCCCAGCAATAAATAGAGATACAAAGTGCAAGCAGCCACCGATGAAAGCAGAAAATTGAGGCGGCTGCCCAGCCGGTACATCAAATAAGCACCTAAGACAAACCCGGCAAAAGTAAATGCAAAAGAACACATTTGGAAAAAACCCAGCAGCACCAAGCTGGCATGCTGTTTCCAGACAAAAATGTTTAAAAACAGGGTAGAGAAAGAGTAGGCTACAGCAAAAAAGCTAAAAGTGCCGAACATAAAGAATAAGGGAACCTTCATCCTTGGACACATCCTTTGCTTGTACACATGTATATGAGCAAAGGAGGACTGGCATGCAGAGGTTGGCTCCCTTCTCGGAAAATATTATGGTATAGTTATGCATAATCTTTATTAAACTGTTTTTATACATGACACCAGACCGGGGAGGGAATGTGGAGTGGAACTTTTGCACGAGTGGTGGATGTGGATTCAGGATGCCCATTACCTGGAGATTACATTGCGTTTACTGCTGGCTACCTTACTTGGCGGCTTGGTTGGCCTGGAAAGGGAGCAAAGCAACCGCCCGGCCGGTTTCCGGACTCATATTTTGGTTTGTGTGGGCTCGGCTTTGATCATGCTGATCTCCATATATGGCTTTGAGGAATATATTAAAGAGAGAAGCCAGTACGGCTATGTGGTGGCTGACCCGGCCCGCCTGGCTGCCCAAGTGGTCAGCGGCATCGGCTTTTTGGGAGCAGGCACCATCCTCGTGCATGGCTTTGCCATTCGTGGCTTAACTACAGCGGCCTCGCTGTGGGTTGTGGCTGGCATCGGGCTGGCCTTAGGAGCAGGTTTCTACTTTGGTGCCATTCTGTCCACCGGGCTGGTACTGTTGAGCCTGATTGTCTTGAACCGCTTTGAATCGGTCGTGCTGCACAAGAGTTATTTTCACCGTCTGGTGATCAAAGTGGAGGATCAGCCAGGAAAGTTAGGGGAGATTGCCACCACACTCGGTGAGCAAAATGTGAACATCCGCAAGTTGTCGATAGAGGAGGCCGGCCAGACAGATCCTGGTACGGTGCGCCTGGTGCTTAATATTCGTATTCCTAATACGGTCTCCATGGCCATATTAGTGGATCAATTGCGAAATTTGGATGGTGTCAAAGAGGTGAGCATCGATAAATAACCGCAAAAAAGGGCTGCCTCCAGTTAACATGGAGGGAGCCCTTCTGGTATTCCATTATTTCATTTTTGGACAGTTCAACCATTTCCGCTACAGAGGGAGGCACTCCCTTTCAGTCTTTGGGACTAGTGCCCATGACGAAGAATATGGCGTAATGGGCTGGAAGAAGCGGCTGACTTTCTGTCGTGTGGGCCAGTACCTTGTCGGAAATGACAAGAAAAAATGTGAATAAGATGCTACACATAAATCCCTATGTTTGAACCACACTAAGAGCGGGAAAAATTTTGGTAAGGAGACTTGCATTTTGGGGTGGTATTACATATAATTTAAGTAAAGTCAAAGATAGTCAAAGTCAAAAACCTCTGTCCGGCCGCTGTGTGCTGCTGGAATGGTGGTCAGAGGTGTCCATTCACCTCAAGTCAATCCAGCTTGGAGGTTGACCAGGCACAATGAAAAACATATCGGATATCATAGAGCACTATTTAAAAAGCATTTTGAACAGAAGCAAAAAGGGATATATTGAAATTCAACGGAGCGAACTGGCCGATAAATTTCAATGTGTTCCCTCTCAAATTAATTACGTGATTAAAACCCGTTTTACTGTTGAAAAAGGTTATGTGGTAGAAAGCAAGCGAGGAGGAGGCGGGTTTATCCGTATTCGCAAAGTGAGGGTTGTGGATGAGCAGCGGTACTTGCAAACCTTGCTGCACATGATAGAGGACGACATTTCCCAAGCCGCTGCTGAGGGCATCATTAACCGCTTGCAGGAGACCGATTTGATCACGGAGCGTGAGGCCCGCCTCATGAAAGCTGTGATTCAGCGCAATGTCCTCCCCTTTGATGTGCAGGTGCGGGACCATCTGCGGGCCAAGCTGCTCAAAGCGATGATGGTATCCCTCATGTATCAGTAATCATATATGCTTGATGAATTCCTTGTTAACAAAGGAGTGATAGGGCAATGCACTGTCAAGAATGTGGTGAACGTCCGGCTACTTTACACTTTACCAAGATTATCAACGGTCAGAAGACCGAGATTCATCTGTGTGATGTGTGTGCCAAGGAAAAAGGGGAAGCACTTCCTGGTCTGAACAACAGTTTTTCCATCCATAATCTGTTATCGGGATTGCTTTCCTTTGATCCGTCCGGTGGATCGGCTGAGACCGCCTATGCCCAGCCCTTGCGTTGTGAACGGTGTGGCTTAACCTATGCCCAGTTTTCCAGAAGCGGGCGGTTTGGTTGCGCCCACTGTTATCGTGTCTTTGGCGACCGGCTGGAGCCATTGTTTAAGAAAGTGCATAGCGGTAACGTCAGTCATCATGGCAAAATTCCCCGCCGCTCCGGCTCACGACTGAAGTTAAAACGGGAAATCAACGTGAAAAAGCAAAAGTTACAGCAGGCGGTGGCCAATGAAGAATTTGAGCGGGCCGCCGAGCTGCGAGACGAGATACGTGAGTTGGAGAAACTATTGTCTCAAGAATGAGGAGGGGCGAAGTATGTCGCTACAACGCTTTATTAATCAAGCTTTAAGTGACTGGATGAAAGGAGGCGGGCCTGACGAAGATATTGTCATCTCCAGCCGCATCCGTCTGGCCCGCAACTTGACGGATATCCCCTTTCCCCTGATTGCCACCCGTGAACAACTGGAACAAGTGGTGGCCAAGATGGACAAAATACTGGAAAAAAGCAAAAACAATCAAGCCTTGGGAACCTTGGAATTGTTGCGCATGGAGAACTTGAGCTCCCTGGAGAAAAAAGTGCTGGTGGAAAAGCACCTGATCAGTCCCCACCTGGCTGAGGAAGCAAGGGCAGGCGCTGTGATTTTAAGTGAGAATGAATCGATCAGCATCATGCTCAATGAAGAGGACCATTTGCGCATCCAGTGTCTTTTTCCTGGTTTCCAGCTGAACGAAGCCTGGACCCAGGCCAACAGCATTGATGACTGGCTGGAGATGAATGTGGACTTTGCCTTTGATGAAAAGCGTGGTTATTTGACCAGTTGCCCAACCAATGTGGGCACCGGCTTGCGCGCCTCGGTGATGATGCATCTGCCAGCTTTGGTCATGTCCCAGCAAATGAACCGCATTTTACCGGCGATTAATCAGCTGGGTCTGGTGGTACGGGGCATTTATGGTGAGGGTAGTGATGCCCTAGGAAACATCTTCCAGATTTCCAATCAGATTACTCTGGGCCGTTCTGAAACAGAAATCATTGAGGATTTGGGCAATGTGGCTAAGCAATTGATTGAACAGGAAAGGCAGGCACGCAAACGGCTCTTGGATTCGTCCCGCCTGAAGTTGGAAGACAGAATCTACCGTTCCTACGGTATTTTAGCCAATGCCCGGGTTATAGAGAGCAAAGAGGCCATGCAGCGTTTGTCAGACGTGCGTTTGGGTATTGATCTGGGCTTGATTCAAGGTGTCTCATCCACCATCTTAAACGAGCTGATTGTCTTGACCCAGCCCGGATTTTTGCAACAGTATGCCGGGCAAATGTTGTCCCCTGATGAGCGGGATATCAGGCGGGCAAAATTAATCCGGGAGCGTTTATTAACACAAGAAATTTAATATATCAATAACAAAATGGAGGTGTTTGCAGATGATGTTTGGACGTTTTACGGAGCGTGCACAAAAAGTACTGGCCTTGGCTCAAGAAGAAGCGATGCGTTTAGGGCATAACAATATCGGCACAGAACATATCCTGCTTGGACTTGTCCGTGAAGGGGAAGGGATTGCTGCCAAAGCCCTGCAAGCTTTAAATCTGGATATGGAAAAAATCCGCAAAGAAGTAGAGACATTGATCGGCAAAGGAATGGAAACAACGGACAACATCCATTATACCCCCCGGGCCAAAAAAGTGATTGAGCTGTCCATGGATGAGGCCCGGAAGCTGGGCCACACTTACGTGGGCACAGAACATGTGCTGCTGGGCTTGATTCGTGAAGGGGAAGGCGTGGCGGCCCGAGTGTTAAACAATCTGGGTGTCAGCCTGAATAAAGCCAGACAGCAGGTGCTGCAGCTGTTGGGCTCCAATGAAGCGATGACCACCGGTCCTCAGGGAGGACAGGGCGGCGCAGCCAACACGCCTACGCTGGACAGCCTGGCCCGTGATTTGACGGCCATTGCAAAAAACGATGAGCTGGACCCTGTCATTGGCCGCAGCAAAGAGATTGAACGGGTTATCCAGGTGCTCAGCCGCCGGACCAAAAACAATCCTGTACTGATCGGGGAACCGGGTGTTGGTAAAACCGCCATTGCCGAAGGGCTGGCCCAGCGCATTGTCAATAACGAAATTCCCGAAACCTTGCGAGGCAAACGGGTCATGACCCTGGATATGGGCACCGTGGTGGCTGGCACCAAATACCGTGGCGAATTTGAAGACCGCTTGAAAAAAGTAATGGATGAAATCCGCCAGGCTGGCAACATCATTTTGTTTATTGATGAGCTGCATACCCTGATCGGTGCTGGCGGTGCGGAAGGGGCTATCGATGCCTCCAACATCCTGAAACCGGCCTTAGCCCGCGGAGAGCTGCAGTGCATTGGGGCCACCACCTTGGATGAATACCGTAAATACATTGAGAAAGATGCTGCCCTTGAACGGCGCTTTCAGCCCATTATGGTTGACCCGCCCTCCATCGAAGATGCGATTTTGATCCTGAAAGGTTTGCGTGACCGTTACGAAGCGCACCACCGGGTCAAAATTACCGATGAAGCCATTGAACAGGCGGTTAAGCTGTCTGACCGGTATATTACCGACCGTTTCCTGCCGGACAAAGCCATTGATCTGATCGACGAAGCGGCCTCCAAGGTACGGCTCAAGTCCTACACCGTGCCGCCTAACCTAAAAGAGCTGGAGCAAAAACTGGAGGAGATTCGCAAGGAAAAAGATGCCGCTGTCCAAAGCCAGGAATTCGAAAAAGCAGCTTCCTTGCGCGATACAGAACAAAAACTGCGTGAAGAACTGGAAAAAACAAAGAACGACTGGAAGGAAAAACAGGGTCAGACAGACTCTGAAGTGACGGCCGAAGACATTGCCGACATTGTGGCCAGCTGGACAGGTATCCCGGTGAAAAAACTGGCTCAGGAAGAAAGCGAACGCTTGCTTAACATGGAAGACATCTTGCATCAGCGGGTCATTGGGCAGGACGAAGCGGTTAAAGCCATCTCCAAAGCGATTCGCCGTGCCCGGGCCGGTCTGAAAGATCCGAAACGCCCCATCGGCTCCTTCATCTTCCTTGGACCGACCGGTGTGGGTAAAACCGAGTTGGCCAAAGCAGTGGCTGAAAGCCTGTTCGGGGATGAAAATGCGGTGATCCGCATTGACATGTCCGAGTATATGGAGAAGCATACCACTTCCCGCTTGGTGGGCTCACCACCGGGCTATGTGGGCTACGAGGAAGGCGGCCAGCTGACGGAAAAAGTGCGACGCAAGCCATATTCCGTGATTTTGCTGGACGAAATTGAAAAGGCCCATCCTGATGTATTCAATATCTTGCTGCAAGTCCTGGAAGATGGGCGTCTTACCGATGCCAAAGGACGCACAGTGGACTTTAAAAACACCGTCATTATCATGACCTCCAACGCAGGGGCCGAGCTGTTGAAAAAAGGCACCACACTGGGCTTCCAGGCTGACAGTGCGGAGCAAAACTATCAAAACATGAAGGATAAAGTGATGGGTGAACTGAAGCGCATGTTCCGCCCTGAGTTTTTGAACCGTATCGATGAAGTGATTGTCTTTCATTCCCTGGAAGAAGAGCACCTCATGCAAATTGTGGATCTCATGGCCAAACAATTGCAGAAGCGCTTAAAAGAGCAGGATATCGAGTTCTCCCTGACCGATGCTGCCTTGCGCCATATTGTCAAGGAAGGTCACGATCCGCAATATGGGGCCAGACCATTGCGCCGGGCTCTACAACGCATGGTGGAGGACCGCCTGTCCGAAGAATTGCTACAGGGCAACATCAGCAAAGGTGATTCAGTCTTGATCGATGTAGAAGACGGGCAACTGAAAGTGGTTAAAAAAGAATCTGTTCAGTAAGCCGCATCATTGGCTTTTGCTGGCACCACAGGCTCTGCAAAAGCCAAGTTTTCTTTAATTTAATTTGTAAAAGTGATACATTTAACATATAGATAATCATACATATCAGGTGGAACGTGATGGCCAAGAAAAAAACAACGTTTGTCTGCCAGGAATGCAGTTATGAATCACCAAAATGGATGGGACGCTGCCCGGGATGCAATACCTGGAATAGTATGGTCGAAGAGCGCATAGATTCTGTACCATGGGCGGCTGGAAAGGGACCTAGCTCAAGAGAGAAGAAGGCTAGTCCCGTACCTGTTACCCAGATCAAGGCTGTGGAAGCCCCCCGCTTACCGACAGGCGTCGGGGAATTTGACCGGGTTCTCGGCGGCGGTGTGGTGCCCGGTTCCCTGGTGCTGTTTGGGGGTGATCCTGGTATCGGCAAATCCACATTATTGCTGCAAATGGCTGGGATCCTAAGTGAACAGGCCCAGCGTGTCTTATATGTGTCGGGAGAGGAATCCCTCAAACAAATCAAAATGCGTGCCGACCGGCTGGAAATTGGGGCTGATGATCTTTTTATTTTGACTGAGACCCAGATTGATGAGATTGAGAAGCATATTAATCAGGTAGAGCCTCAAGTGGTGGTCCTCGATTCCATTCAAACCGTCTACCATCCTGATGTCACCTCCACACCTGGCAGTGTGGCTCAAGTGCGGGAATGTACAGCCGCTTTAATGCGGATCGCCAAAATTAAGGGGATTGCCGTATTCTTGGTTGGACATGTTACTAAGGAAGGGGCTATTGCCGGGCCCAAAATTTTGGAGCATATGGTTGATGCAGTGATTTACTTTGAAGGAGAACGGCATCATACGTATCGTATTTTGCGGGCCGTCAAAAACCGCTTTGGCTCGACCAATGAAATCGGCATTTTTGATATGCATGAGTCAGGACTGCGTGAAGTGGTCAACCCTTCTGAAATGTTTTTGGAGGAACGTGCCCATGGAGCGGCTGGTTCCATTGTGGTGGCCAGCATGGAAGGAACGCGCCCCGTTCTTGTTGAATTACAAGCTTTAGTGACACCGACCAGTTTTGGCACGCCGAGACGAACGGCAACCGGGGTTGATCATCTGCGTCTTGCGCTGATGCTGGCTGTTTTAGAAAAGCGGGTTGGCCTTTTGCTGCAAAATCAGGATGCTTACATCAATGTGGCTGGTGGTGTGAAGTTAAATGAACCGGCTCTGGACTTGGGCATGGCCATCAGCCTTGCCTCCAGCTTTCGGGACAAACCTACCAGTCCCTATGATGTGGTCATCGGCGAAGTGGGTTTGACCGGGGAAGTCAGAGGTGTATCCCGCATTGAGCAGCGCTTGGCGGAGGCGCGGAAGTTAGGGTTTAAGCGGGCCATTATACCGTCTAAAAATACAGTGGGATGGGAGTTGCCCAGTGGCATTGAAGTGATCGGTGTACAGTCGGTTAAAGAGGCCATAGAGGTTGTACTAGAGGGGGAGACGATATGACAGAGAAAGAAAAGCATGATCAAACAGCAGCCGTCTTAAAGCTTGTGGCGCCTGGAACTCCTTTGAGAGAAGGGTTGGAGAACGTGCTGCGGGCCAAAACAGGCGCCCTGATTGTCATCGGCTACAGCAAAGAGATGATGAACATGGTGGATGGCGGCTTTTCAATCAACTGTGAATTTACGCCGGCCAACCTGTACGAACTGGCCAAAATGGATGGCGCCATTATTCTCAGTCAGGACGCCAAGCGCATTTTATTTGCCAACACCCAGCTTGTCCCTGATTCGTCTATTCCTTCCCGTGAAACCGGTATACGCCACCGCACGGCAGAACGGGTGGCCAAACAGACGGGGCATTTGGTCATTTCCATCTCTCAGCGACGCAATGTGATCACCTTATACCAGGGCAATTTCCGCTATGCTTTACGGGATATCGGCGTCATTTTAACCAAAGCCAATCAAGCGATTCAAACATTGGAGAAATATAAAGCTGTCCTGGACCAGGCTCTGACCAATTTGAGCGCTCTGGAATTTGAAGAGCTGGTTACCTTGCATGAAGTGGCCATGGTGATCCATCGCATCGAAATGGTATTGCGTATTAAAGCGGAGATCAACCGCTACATCCATGAACTGGGGACGGAGGGCCGTTTGATCAGCATGCAGCTGGCAGAGCTGGTCTCCAACGTGGAAGAAGAGACCTATTTATTGTTAAAGGATTATTGCCGCAATCAGGATGAAGATCCGGCCCGTATTTTAAGCGAATTGAAAAAGCTGTCCTCCGATGAGCTCTTGGAAAACAACATGATTGTGCGTTTGCTCGGTTACTCACCCAATGTGAATGCCCAAGAAGAACCTGTCTCACCCCGGGGATACCGCATTTTACATAAAATCCCCCGCCTGCCCAGTGCCATTGTGCACAACTTGGTAGATAAGTTTGAAGAGCTGCCCCAGGTGATGATGGCCTCCATTGAGGAACTGGATGAAGTGGATGGGGTTGGTGAAGTCAGGGCCAGAACAATCAAGGAAGGATTATTGCGGATTCAAGAACAAATGTTCATTGATCGTCATATTTAACTAGCAAGGTGGGGACATATCATGATAACCAGAAGTATTCCAAGCTTGTTTACATTGGGTAATTTATTTCTAGGCATGATGGCCATTCTATTGGCCATTCAGGATGAACCCCGCTATATTGACTATGCTGCGATCTTAGTCATCATCGGCATGGTATTGGATGGATTGGACGGCCGTATGGCCCGCATGTTGAATGCCGCCAGCGACTTTGGCAAGGAGTTGGACTCTTTATCTGATATCGTCACATTTGGGGTTGCCCCCAGTGTGATCATGTACCTGGTTGTTTTGCATCAACTGGGGCCATGGGGGATTGCTATCACAGCCTTATTTCCTATTTGCGGTGCGCTCAGGCTGGCCCGGTTCAGTGTTCAGCCCGGTATACCCGGTTTTTTTGTAGGGTTGCCCATTACGGCCGCAGGAGGGGTTTTGGCTACTTTCGCTTTGTATCACTCTATTTTCCCGCCTTTGTTTTTGCCCATCGGTATGATTATTTTATCGTTATTGATGGTGAGCCGGATCAAATATCCTAACTTTAAAAAGGTAGGTGTGCCCCGGGCGGCTTTTTGGATCACCCCGCTCATCATTGGAGCCGTGGCTCTATTGGCTTATCGTTTTCCGTCCGAGTTTCCCAAAATCGTTTTTATTCCTTTGGTTGGATATGCAGCTTACGGAATCAAAAAAAGCATTGAAAAAAGCTGGCGGCACAAAGTGAAAAAGAAGCGTGACAACCACCTGGGACGCCGCTGAGCATTTAGTACGAAAAAAGTTCGTACTTTTTGCCTAGGAAAGGTTGACGAGAGACAGCTATTTGTGCTAACATCTTTATTTTGTTTGACAATCTTATTTGAGATATGATATCCTAAATTTGGAATCCTTGTTCATCATTTTCACTGAACCGCTCTTTGGCCAACCAAAATAGGAACACCAAGAATGGCTCATGCGTCCCCTATGGGCGCATTTTTTTCAAAGTGGGCGAATAATATGCTTGAAATGAGGTTTTGATTTGGAAATTTTGTTAATAATGATAGAAGGAGGTGACAGCCATGTTAAAACGGATGATACAAGTTTTCCTGGCTTTTGTTGGCGCCATTTTAGGTTTTTATTTCGGGGCGCAAGTCATGGCCATGTTAGAAACGCTATTAAATCTGGGTTTATCCGATTCCTTGATTGAGGAAAGTGTGGTCAACGCAATTATATATGCTCTTTTAGGTGCGGTTTTATTTGGTTTACTATCGGTGTGGTTGGCTGAATACGTTGTCAATGTGATGAGCTGGGCTGAGGAGCGCCTGCTTAAAACGCCTGTGGCTGATTTGTTTTTTGGGGTCATGGGCCTGATCGTCGGCTTGCTGATTGCATTTCTGCTCAGTTTTCCCTTCAATAACATTCCGGTCGCCAGCCAGGTGTTGCCCGCCTTGTTTGCCATCTGTTTCGGTTATATCGGATTTCAAATTGGTTTTAAGAAGCGCGACGAAATGATTACGCTTTTCACACTGGGGCGCTTGGGCAAAGAAAAGAAAGCAAATACCCCAGAGGGGGGCGACCACAAGATTTTGGATACCAGTGTGATTATTGATGGACGCATCGCTGACATCTGCCAAACGGGGTTTATTGAAGGAACCATCGTCATCCCCGGATTTGTGCTGGAGGAGTTACAGCATATTGCTGATTCCTCTGATGACTTAAAGCGCAACAGAGGCCGCAGAGGATTAGATGTGCTCAATCGCATTCAAAAGGAAAAGTCAGTTAAAGTGCTTATTTATGAAGGGGATTTTGAGGATGTACATGAGGTGGACAGCAAATTGATCCGCCTGGCCAAAGTGTTGAATGGTAAAGTCGTGACCAATGATTTCAATCTGAATAAAGTGTGTGAGTTACAAGGTGTACCCGTGCTGAACATTAATGATTTGGCCAATGCTGTTAAACCTGTTGTCCTGCCAGGTGAAGCACTGACCGTCCAGGTGATCAAAGACGGAAAAGAGCAAGGACAGGGCGTGGCTTATTTGGATGATGGCACGATGATTGTAGTGGAAGGTGGCCGGGAGCACATTGGCAGCAAAATTGATGTGTTGGTGACCAGTGTGCTGCAAACCTCGGCAGGACGGATGATCTTCGCCAAACCCAAAGTGTATGAAAAGGCCTTATAATGTGATGAAGTACCATGGCTGTTGCCTCGGCAACAGCCATTTTTTCTCTGTTGGTCCGGGATATCTTTTGCTACAATAAAGTAAGCTAGGAAGGAGAATATGATGAAAGTCAGTGGGATTATTGTGGCTGCCGGGAAGGGTAGGCGCATGGGCTTGGGCAAAAACAAGGCCTTTTTGGATTTAAACGGAAAACCGCTGTTGATACACACTTTGTCCCGTTGGCAACAGTTTAACTGCATCACAGAGCTCACCGTTGTTGTGGGGAAAGAGGATTTGAATTTAGTCCAAGAACTGGTTAAACAGCATGGTTTGAGTAAAGTGAGCCAGGTGGTGACTGGCGGGAAAGAGCGCCAGGAAAGCGTCTTTCTCGGTTTACAAGCCGCAGGTAAAAGCAAACCGGATATCGTTTTGATTCATGATGGTGCCCGTCCATTTGTGACCGAGGAACATGTTGGGCAGTTGGTGGATGCTGTCCAGCAGCATGAGGCAGGCGTTTTGGCTGTTCCGGTCAAAGATACAATCAAAGTGGCAACAAATGGGCTCATTGAGAAAACCTTGGAACGCTCCAGGTTGTGGGCGGCCCAAACACCGCAAGGGTTTAGATACGGGCTGATCATGGAAGCCCACCAGCAAGCTAGACGAGAGAACAGGGAGGCAACGGACGATGCGGCTTTGGTGGAAGCAATGGGCCGCGCTGTCTATATTGTCCCGGGAAGCGAGTATAATATAAAATTGACAACACCCGAAGATATTGAGTTGGCCCGTTCCATACTGAAGAGGAGTGAAGAGCATGATGATGCGAATAGGACAGGGCTTTGACGTGCACCAGTTACAGGAGGGGCGTCCCCTCATCATTGGCGGTGTTAACATCCCTTACGACAAGGGATTGTTGGGCCATTCAGATGCCGATGTTTTATTGCATGCCATTAGTGACGCCATCCTGGGTGCCATTGGAGAAGGAGACATTGGCCGGCATTTTCCAGACACGGACCCGGCTTACTTCAATGCTGATTCCTATCAGCTGTTGTGTCAGGTGTGGCAGTTGGCCCAAGAAAAAGGATATTCCCTGGGTAATGTGGATGCCACCATCATCGCCCAGAAGCCGAAGCTGGCCCCGTATATTCCCCAGATGGTGAAACGTGTCGCCAAAGCTTGCCAGGGCAAGGAAACACAGGTTAATATTAAAGCAACAACGACGGAAAAGCTGGGTTTTTGCGGCCGGGAAGAGGGGATTGCTGCTCAGGCCGTTGTCCTCTTAATTGGTACGCCTTGACGATGGGCCTGTTGGACATGCTATGATTATATGTTGGAAGGTGAAGCTGATGAAACAAGTAAGAGTGCGCTATGCGCCAAGCCCAACCGGGCATTTACATATAGGCAATGCCAGAACGGCGCTGTTTAATTATTTATTTGCCCGCCATTACCAGGGCCAATTTGTCATTCGCATTGAAGATACGGACCAGAAGCGCAACGTGGAAGGTGGTGAAATCAACCAGCTGAACTATCTGAAATGGCTGGGGATTGACTGGGATGAAAGTATTGACAAGCCCGGTGCCTATGGTCCTTATCGGCAAAGCGAGCGCCTGGACATTTATCGGCAATATGCCCAAATGTTGATGGATCAAGGTTTGGCTTATAAGTGCTATTGTACGGAAGAGGAACTGGAGAGAGAGCGTGAAAGGATGAGAGCGCAAGGCATCATGCCGCGCTATTCCGGTAAATGCCGAAATCTGACGGCGGAAGAACAGCAAGCCTTGGAAGCGGAAGGCCGAAAGCCCAGTATCCGTTTCCGGGTTCCGGAAAACAAAACGTATACCTTTAACGATATGGTCAAGGGACCGATTAGTTTTGAATCCAGTGATTTTGGTGACTTTGTCATCGTTAAGAAAGACGGCTGGCCCACCTATAACTTTGCCGTTGTCGTGGACGACCATCTGATGGAGATTACCCATGTGCTGCGTGGGGAAGACCATATTTCCAACACGCCACGGCAAATGATGATCTATGAAGCTTTGGGGTGGGAGATCCCCACGTTTGGTCACATGACCCTGATTGTCAACGAAAACCGTAAGAAGTTAAGCAAGCGGGATGAAACGATTATTCAGTTTATTGAGCAATATCACGAGTTAGGTTATCTACCGGAAGCCCTGTTCAATTTTATTACGCTGTTGGGCTGGTCTCCAGCAGGGGAGGAAGAGATTTTTTCCCGTGAAGAATTTATCCGCATGTTTGATGAAAAACGCCTGTCCAAAAGCCCGGCTGTGTTTGACGCCAATAAGCTGGCTTGGATGAACAACCATTATATTAAACAGCTTTCAGCCGATGAAGTGGTTGAGCTAGCGCTGCCTTATTTGCAGAAGCAAGGTTATTTGCCGCAGGAGTTGACACCGGAGCAACATAAATGGGCCACACAGCTCATTCTCTTATATCAGGAGCAGATGCGTTACGGAGCCGAAATTACCAAGCTGGCCGCTCTGTTCTTTAAGGAAGAGATCACTTATGACTCCGAAGCGATGACCATCTTAAGCGAGGAGCAAGTACCGGCTGTCTTGCAATCGTTTTTAGCGCAGGTGGAGCAAGTGGATCCGTTTGAGGCGGATAACATCAAGCAAGCGATTAAGGCGGTTCAAAAAGAAACAGGAGCAAAGGGCAAGAAACTGTTTATGCCCATTCGGGTCGCCTGTACAGGTCAAGCCCATGGCCCGGATTTAACCCAGTCGTTAACCTTATTGGGCCGGGATAAAGTCCGCTCCCGTCTGCGGGAGGCTTTAAAACAGCTGCAAACCGTTTAATATTCGTGTTATAATCACCATAAAACTTTGACACTTTGACGCATAAACTAATAGCATCCATACCAGGACAGCGGCTCAGGCTAGCATATGGCAACGCGATGAGAAGGAAGAGTACCATAAAGGACCGTGTCCCAGAGAGAGCTACCCATGGCGGATCAGGACGCTATGCGGCTGGAAGTAGCTCACACCGCTTTATGGGAATGCCCCTTCGAGTGCAAAGTTGAAGGTGAACCAGTAAACTTTGCCGGGAGACCCCCGTTATCACAATGAAGAGAAACATTCTCTCTGCCTAACAGCAGTACCCGTTGTGCTGCCTGTCTAGAATCGAGGCCAAAGGGAATGTTTAAACAGAGTGGAACCGCGGGTTAAACCGTCTCTGTCAGGCAGAGGCGGTTTTTTGATTTTGCGCCTTTCATAACTACTCGGAATCGTAAGGAGGGGATTGCCATGTCTTTCTGGAAAACGATCAAGGAAGATATTCAAGCTGTGTTTGACCGGGATCCGGCAGCCAGAAGCACGTTTGAAGTGGTCATGACTTATTCCGGCTTGCATGCCATCTGGTTTCACAGGCTGGCCCATGCCTTATATAAGCGTAAATTTTTCTTTTTGGCCCGGTTTATTTCCCAATTGAGCCGCTTTCTTACTGGAATCGAAATTCATCCCGGAGCCAAAATCGGCAAAGGTTTGTTTATTGACCACGGCATGGGAGTTGTCATTGGGGAAACATGTGAAATCGGGGATTATGTCACCATTTATCAAGGTGTTACGCTGGGGGGGACAGGGAAAGAAAAAGGAAAGCGTCACCCCACCATTGAAGACCATGTGCTGATCTCCTCCGGAGCCAAAGTGCTGGGGTCCATTACTATTGGCCACCATTCCAAAGTGGGGGCCGGGTCTGTGGTGCTGAAAGATGTGCCGCCTAACTCCACGGTGGTTGGCATACCGGGACGGGTGGTGGTTCAGGACGGGGAACGCATTCCCCATGATTTGGATCATGTCAACTTGCCTGACCCTGTCGCAGATATGCTGCGTCATATGGAACAGGAAATAAATAAACTGAAAAAAGAAGTGGAAGAATTAAAGAAAGGAACGGGTGTCCATGTCCATCAAGATTTATAATACCTTGCAGCGTGCCAAAGAACCCTTTGTGCCTCTAGAAGAGGGCAAAGTGAAAATGTACGTGTGCGGTCCGACAGTGTACAATCACATCCACATTGGCAACGCCCGTCCGGCCATCTTTTTCGATACCGTGCGCCGCTATTTTGAATACAAGGGCTATAAGGTGACCTATATCCAAAACTTTACTGATGTGGATGATAAAATTATTAAGGCTGCCCAGGAAGAAGACACATCGGCCCAAGAGATCGCAGAGACCTATATCAAAGCCTATGTGGATGTGGCCGAAAAACTGAATATTAAGCCGGCCACAGCCCATCCTAAGGTCACAGAAAATATGGAGGAGATTATCGCTTTTATTCAAGAGCTGATCAATAAAGGGCTGGCCTATGAGGCTGACGGTGACGTCTACTACCGCACCCACAAGTTTAAGGAGTACGGCAAGCTGTCTCATCAAAATACGGATGAATTACTGGCCGGCGCCCGTGTGGATGTGAACGAGAAGAAGGAGTCTCCCCTCGATTTTGCTTTATGGAAAAAAGCCAAACCTGGTGAAGTGTACTGGGAAAGTCCCTGGGGCAAAGGAAGGCCCGGCTGGCATATTGAATGTTCAGCCATGATAAAAAGGTATCTGGGAGACACCATTGATATCCATGGCGGAGGAGCGGACTTGACATTCCCCCACCATGAAAATGAAATTGCCCAGACGGAAGGATTGACCCGCAAACCTTTAGCCCGGTACTGGATGCACAATGCCATGCTGACCATCAATCACCAAAAAATGTCTAAATCACTTGGCAATTTTATTAGGGTTAATGAGCTCCTCGAGCGGCATGATCCACAAGTGTTCCGCTTCTTTATGCTGAGCGGGCATTACCGCAGTCCGATTAACTATAGCGAGGAACTGTTGGCCCAGGCTGAGAATGGCATGGAACGGTTGAAAACCACCGTGGCCAATCTGGATCATGCCCTTGGTCAAGATGTTTCCGTTAACGCCAAAAAGACAAAGACTGTGACCAAATGGAAAGCCAAGTTTGAGGAGGCCATGGATGACGATTTTAACACGGCTAATGCTATCAGCGTGCTGTTTGAACTGTCCAGAGAAGCGAACACTTATCTGAATCAGGGAGAGGCAAATCCCGCCCAGTTAAAAGCTTTCCGGGACACATTGGTGGAACTGGCTGATGTGCTGGGCCTTAAGTTAGAAGAAGAAACCGGCCTGTTGGATGAAGAGATTGAACGGTTGATTGAGGAACGCTCTCGGGCCCGCCAAGCCAGGGATTTTGCGACAGCGGACCGTATCCGTGACCAATTGGCGGCCCAAGGCATTATTCTGGAAGACACCCCTCAAGGTGTGCGCTGGCGCAGAAAGTGATGATCAATGTTAAAGACGACGTTCAATTTACCCCAATCACCACACTTGTATAACGGATTAACATTGGCTTATGTGGGCGATGCCGTCTATGAGGTCTACGTCCGTATGCATCTGCTCGAGTTGGGCAAAACCCAGTCTCACCGCCTGCATCAGGCCGCAACCCGCTATGTGTCGGCCAAAGCACAAGCCAAAGTCATGAGCAGCTGGTTAGAACAAAACGTGCTGACGGAGGAAGAATTGGAGATTGTGAAGCGGGGGCGGAATGCTAAGGTGCGCACCGTCCCCAAACATACCAACCTGGCCACATATCGCTTGGGTACAGCTTTTGAAAGCTTGGTGGGTTACTTATACTTGGACAATCGTCTGGAGCGACTGGAGGCATTGATTAAAGAAGCCTATGCCATCATAGAAGGGGATGGGAACGAAGCGTGACGCAGGAATGGATTGCAGGAAAAAATCCGGTGCTGGAAGCCTTGCGTGCCCGGCATCCGCTCAACAAAATATGGATTGCTCAAGAAACAAAGAGTGCTTGGATTAAAGACTTGATCCGCCTTGCTAAGGAACAAGGCATCGTTATTCAACATGTGCCCAAGAAAAAGATTGATCAAGTGACGGGAGAGATGGCCCACCAAGGTGTCTTGGCCTTTGTGGCTGCTTACCAATACGCTGATCTGGATACACTGTTCCGCCGGGCCGAAGAGAGAGGGGAACCCCCTTTCTTGCTCATCTTGGATGGGATAGAGGATCCCCATAACCTGGGTTCCATTTTGCGGACGGCAGATGCCGTGGGGATACACGGAGTGATCATACCCAAGCGGCGGGCGGCAGGCCTGACAGCTACTGTGGCCAAAACATCAGCTGGGGCGATTCACTATGTGCCTGTTGCCAGGGTGACCAATTTGGCGCAAACCGTTGAAGCACTAAAAGCGAGGCAGATGTGGGTATGTGGGACGGATGCTGATGCTAAACAGGACTTCCGCCAGGCTGATTTTACCATACCAACGGCCGTGGTCATTGGCAATGAAGGCAAAGGGATCAGCCGCCTGCTGCGTGAAAAGTGCGATTATCATGTGAAGATTCCGCTCGCTGGCCAGGTCAGTTCACTCAATGCCTCTGTGGCCGCTTCACTGTTAATGTATGAAGTTTACCGCCAGCGCCACCCTGTTTCATAGGGGAGGATGGCCGTGGAGGAAATATTGATTGTTGACGGCTATAACATTATTGGCGCAGCGGAAGAGGGGTTGCCCTTTGCTCGGGACCGTTTGGAAGATGCCAGGGATTGGCTGATTGATAAACTTGCTGATTATCAGGGGTATACAGGAACAAAGGTCTACGTTGTTTTCGATGCCCATTTGGTTCCTGGTGTCGGCAAGGTGTACAAGGAACGCAAAATTGAAGTGATTTATACGAGAGAAAAAGAAACGGCCGACGAATGTATTGAAAAGCTGGTTCGTCGCTTAAAACGTGTCCAGCGTCAAATTTATGTGGCCACTTCCGACTACACCGAACAGCGGGTCATCTTTGCTGAAGGGGCCTTGCGCAAATCAGCCCGGGAACTGTTGATGGAACTTAATAATGTAGAGGTCAAAATCCGGCAAGACGTCCAAGAAAAATATCAACAAAAACCCAAATCTAAATTTCCGCTTACGAAGGAGATGGCTGAAATTTTCGAAAAGTGGAGAAGAGAAAGCTAGCCTTGTGTTGACGCGGTTTACGGGCTCCGGTATAATATAACATACACATCAAAAGAGGGGCTCGGAGGGATCACGTTGCGCGCACAGTGCCAGGAAAAAGACAGCCAAGTTCTTGACTTGGAACAGCTACCTGACGAAGAAGTGGTTGAACTGATTAAGCAAGGCGATCTAAAGGCGCTTGAGTACCTGATTAACAAATACAAAAGTTTTGTTCGAGCCAAAGCCCGTTCCTACTTTCTGATCGGCGCTGATCGTGAAGATATCATCCAAGAAGGTATGATCGGTCTGTACAAGTCCATTCGTGACTATAAGGAGGACAAGCTGACCTCGTTTAAAGCGTTTGCGGAACTGTGCATTACCCGGCAAATGATTACGGCCATAAAAACCGCCACCCGTCAGAAACATATCCCTCTTAATTCCTATGTTTCCTTGGACAAGCCCATCTATGACGAAGAGTCAGACCGCACCTTGCTAGATATCCTCTGTGGCACAAAGGTAACGGATCCGGAAGAATTGATCATCAACCAGGAAGAATTTGATGACATTGAAGTGAAGATGAGTGAAATTTTAAGTGATTTGGAGCGCCGGGTGTTAATGCTCTATTTGGATGGCCGGTCCTATCAGGAGATTGCCGTCGACCTGAATCGTCACGTCAAATCGATTGATAATGCCTTGCAGCGGGTGAAACGTAAACTGGAGCGCTATTTGCAAGTGCGGGAAGAAAACGCATAAGCCACAACACCAGGCAGGAAATGCTCATGTTTGGTGTTTTTTTTATGTTACTTTGTTATGCTATGATAGTTTAAAAATTTAAGTAAAAGCGGTGGACAGAATGGGGTTAAACTATACGGGAGAACGTGTCATTCCGGAGTTGATGAATCCGATGAACAGCCTGCTTTTGGAACATTTGGCCCGGTATTCGTTTGCCATTCCTTACCTGCGGGGGCGTGTACTGGATATTGCCTGCGGGTCAGGGTATGGTGCTTTTATGATGGCCAAGGTTAGGCGCAAATCGATTAAGGAGCTGGTGGCAGTTGATTATGACCACCAAACAATCGAGTATGCGCTCAAGCAGTACCATCACCCCTTGATCAACTACCGGCAGGAGGATGCGCTCGATCCTGCTTTGCCGGACAAACTGGGGCTGTTTGACACCATTATCAGCTTTGAAACCCTTGAGCATCTCCCTGATGACCGCCAATTTATGCACCAACTCTACCACATGCTGAAACCGGGAGGGACGCTTGTTCTATCCACCCCGTTTGGGCAAGGAAGGGGTAAACCGTGCCGCACTCCGTTCCATGTCCATCAACTCACTCAAGGCGAGTTTATTGAACTTTTTACGCCGTTTGCCGACGTTCAATATTATCTGCAAACAGGTGTGGCCATAGAGCGAGCGGAGGAGGAGAGCGGACGGCTCCTGACTTGCCGTCCTGGCGTCAGGTATGCCATCGGTATCGCTGTTGCCGTTAAATAAGCCACCTCCAATGTCAAGGGGTTAAATTGACATGTTTGGCCAAACTGTGCTAAAGTATGTGGGTAGGCATGTCTTTGCATGCGTTTTTTGTTTGCCCGGAAATCAATGAACGCTCTCAGTGATATAGATGAAGTCTTAATGAGAGGAGGCAGTGCCTGATGCGTGTTACAGTGACACTGGCATGCACCGTATGTCATCAACGTAACTACACGACCGAAAAAAATAAACGCCACAATACGGAGCGCATTGAGATGAAAAAGTATTGCAAGTTTTGCAATGAGCACACCTTGCATCGTGAAACCAAGTAACCTGTTTAGTTAGGTTATGAGTGATGATTGAGGAATTGGGGGTGGCAGTATGGGTTTTCTGGCCAGAATTGGCAGAGGCTTTAAAAAAACAGGGACTTTTTTCCGCGATTGTTGGTTAGAATTGAAAAAGGTACGCTGGCCTAACCGGAAGGAAATGGTTAACTATACCCTTGTTGTGATAGTGACCGTTGCCTTTGTCACGGTGTACTTTGCGATTATTGATCTGGGGCTGTCTCGCCTGCTGCAGCTATTCTTTGGAAATTAATCCAAAGGGAGGATTGGACAAAGCGTCCGACTCATGATGGAAAAAAGATGGTATGTGGTGCATACGTATGCCGGCTATGAAAACAAGGTCAAAAAAAATCTGGAAATGCGCGTAGAAACGATGCAAATGACCGACAAAATCTTTCGGGTGTTGGTTCCTCAGGAGGAAACGACCGAGATTAAAGACGGTCAAAAGAAAAAAGTGATGAAGAAGAAGTTTCCCGGCTATGTGCTGGTCGAGATGATTATGACCGATGACTCCTGGTATGTGGTGCGCAACACCCCCGGGGTAACAGGGTTTATCGGCTCCTACGGCGGCGGCTCCAAACCCACTCCCCTTCTACCGGAAGAGGTCGATGCCCTTCTCAAGCAGATGGGTATTCACGAACCGAAAGTGAAAGTTGACTTCCGCGTAGGAGATAATGTCAAAGTAAAAGAGGGTCCGTTTGCCGATTTTGTAGGTACCATTGAAGACATTTCTGACGAGAAACAAAAAGTGAAAGTCAGAGTGAATATGTTCGGGCGGGAGACACCTGTCGAGCTGGACTTTGCCAAGGTGGAAAAAGTGTAAAATTTTCCTCTTGCCCGGCTCCCATATTTTTTGCAAAAAAGATTGAAACTTCGCCGGAGTTATGTTAACTTTTATATGTTCTAGGGTTAAGGAGGTGTTTTGCTGTGGCGAAAAAAGTCATCAAAGTAGTCAAACTGCAAATCCCTGCCGGCAAGGCGAATCCTGCACCGCCCGTTGGTCCTGCCTTGGGTCAAGCTGGGATTAACATCATGGGATTTTGCAAAGAGTTTAATGCTCAAACACAAGATAAAGCGGGTTTAATCATTCCTGTGGAGATTACGGTATATGAAGACCGTTCTTTCACCTTTGTAACCAAAACGCCGCCTGCCGCTGTGCTCCTGAAGAAAGCAGCTGGCATTGAATCTGGGTCAGGTGAACCGAATAAAACAAAAGTGGCAACCATCAAACGGGACAAGGTACGTGAAATTGCTGAGATGAAAATGCCTGACCTGAATGCTGCCGATGTGGAGGCTGCCATGCGCATGGTAGAAGGCACAGCACGCAGCATGGGTATCGTTATTGAAGACTGATGCAGAGCGAGGCAGGCTGGCGGGGGAGGGGCAGAACCTGTTCCTGGGTTTCGCCTCCTGCCTCACATTGCCCTTCAATCACGTGGGAGGTTAAACCGCTAATACCACTTAAGGAGGATAAATCATGGCTAAAAGAGGCAAAAAATACCAAGAAGCTGTGAAGCTGATTGACAAGGAAAAAACATACGATTTAGAAGAAGCTGTAGAGTTGGTTAAAAAAGCGGCTACAGCCAATTTTGACGAAACGGTAGAATTAGCCGTGAAATTGGGTGTTGATCCTAAAAAAGCTGACCAGCAAATCCGCGGAGCTGTTGTGTTGCCCCACGGCACTGGTAAAACCCAGCGTGTACTGGTTTTCGCCAAAGGAGAAAAAGCCAAGGAGGCTGAACAAGCTGGTGCTGACTATGTTGGGGATGAGGATCTGATCAATAAAATTAACCAAGGCTGGTTTGAATTTGATGTGGTTGTGGCTACCCCCGACATGATGGCTCAGGTTGGTAAGCTGGGGCGTGTGTTGGGACCGAAAGGGTTAATGCCCAACCCCAAAACAGGTACGGTGACATTCGAAGTAGCTAAAGCTGTGGAAGAGATTAAAGCCGGTAAAATTGAGTACCGTGTCGATAAATCTGGTAACATTCACGTTCCCGTTGGTAAAGTATCCTTCGACACAGCCAAATTAATCAATAACATTAACACAGTGATGGAAGCTTTGATCAAAGCCAAGCCGGCTGCGGCCAAAGGCACCTACCTGCGTAATGTATCATTGAGCTCAACGATGGGTCCTGGCGTTCGTGTCACCACAACGAAATTTGCCAGTTAAGATAAACTTGACTTTTACCGCTCAAAATGATAGCATCTTGTTTGTGTTTAACTGAATAGCATCATGCTTAGACATGCCGTAGACAGAAGGTGCCCAAGAGGGCTTAATTTCCTTCCGAGGCGTGGGTCAGATTTTTCTTCATGCTGCTGGTCAGTACAGATCCAGCATTGCCCGAGAGAAATCCCTATCCTTCGTCTGTCTACAGGCGAAGGATTTTTTAATTGGGACATTTGCTTAGGAGGTGTGAGAATGGGAACAGCACTGGAGCAAAAAAAGCAGCTTGTTGAAGATATTGCCGCCAAACTGCGCGAGTCCAAAGGAACTGTTTTGGTTGATTACCGTGGCCTTGATGTTGCGGCTGTCACCGAATTGCGCAAACAATTAAGAGAAGCTGGCTGTGAATTTAAGGTGTATAAAAACACCCTGGCCCGCCGGGCAACAGAATCGATTGAATTAACCGATCTTGATCAGTATTTGGTGGGCCCCACGGCGATGGCTTTCAGCCCGGAAGATGCGATTGTGGCAGCCAAAATTTTGCACAAGTTTGCCAAGGATCATGATGCACTGGAAATCAAAGCCGGTGTCGTTGAAGGGCAAATTGTAAGCAAAGAAAAAGTGGAAGAACTGGCTGACCTGCCTTCCCGCGAAGGATTGCTGGCTATGTTGCTCAGCGTGATGCAAGCCCCTATCCGCAACTTCGCGCTTGCAGTTAAAGCTGTGGCTGAGCAGAAAGAAGAAGCGGGTGAACAAGCGGAAGCATAAACCTGCCTTATCAACAGGCAAGACGGTTAAGAGGCTTGCCGGGCGGTATGCCTAATATTAATCCAAATTGACATGAATGTGAAAAAACCATTCTAAGGAGGCTAATGTCATGACTAAAGAACAAATCATTGATGCGCTGAAAGAAATGACTGTTCTTGAACTGAATGAATTAGTGAAAGCGATCGAAGAAGAATTTGGTGTTGAAGCTGCTGCTCCGGTTGCTGTTGCTGGTGCCGCTGCTGCAGGTGCTGCTCAAGAAGAGCAAACTGAATTTGATGTGATCTTGGCCAACGCTGGAGCGTCCAAAATTAACGTGATCAAGGCTGTTCGTGAAATTACAGGCCTTGGCTTAAAAGAGGCTAAAGCCCTTGTTGATGAAGCGCCGAAACCGATTAAAGAGGGCGTATCCAAAGAGGAAGCTGAAGAAATTAAGTCCAAGCTTGAAGAAGCAGGTGCCACCATCGAACTTAAATAAGCACCCAGGGAAACCCGCTGCGAGACAGCGGGTTTTTTGCCTATTCTAAACAAATAACGAAACGTTTTTTTGTATTGAAGGAGGTCTCTTGTGACGGATGACCGAACATTACTATTCCCAGAACCCTGAAGTGGGGCATCGCTTGGAATTGATAGAAGTGACGCTGAAGGGGCAACCGTTAAAACTGTATACTGACCAGGGTGTGTTTTCCAAAAAACGGGTTGATTTCGGGACCCGTCTGTTAATTGAAACAGCTAAACTGCCCTGGGAGGGAACCATCGTGGATGTGGGTTGCGGCTATGGCCCTATTGGCCTGGCGGTGGCCAAGGAATCGGCCCGGCGCCAGGTGGTGATGGTGGATATTAATCGCCGGGCTGTAGAACTTGCACAAAAAAATGCCCGGTTGAATGATATTCACAATGTCAAAGTGATAGAGAGCAACCTTTTAGAAGCGGTCAAAGGAAAGCCGTTTGATGCTGTCCTGACCAACCCTCCCATCCGTGCTGGAAAAGCGGTGGTGTTCCGTCTGTTTGAACAAAGCTATGACGTACTGAAAGAGCCTGGTGGCGTATTATGGGTTGTCATTCAGAAGAAGCAAGGTGCGCCTTCTGCGGTTAAAAAGCTGGAAAACCTCTTTGGGCAAGTGGAGGAAGTAGAGAAGAAGAAAGGGTATCGCATTATAAAAGCCATCAAATCATGACCTTTCAATAAAATGATTGACTGTCCACTTGATTTGTGTTATTGTTATAAAATGCGAAATATAATATGCTCAGTGAGAAAGACTTTTTGGCGTTTGTCAAGAGGTTGTCCTGAAAAAGGTATGAACGTTATTTTTTTCGGGCACCCTAATACAATAGAGCATGTCTATTCAACCAGGGTCTCTTAAGCTGTAAGCTGATCCTTTTTTGTGTTTTGGAGATTACAAACAATGAGGGGTGAGAAGATGGCTCAGCTTGTTCAATACGGACGCTACCGCCAAAGAAGAAGTTATGCGCGCATTAAGGAGGTACTGGATCTTCCCAACCTGATTGAAGTTCAGCAAGCCTCTTACCAATGGTTTCTGGACGAAGGTTTAAAAGAATTGTTCGAAGAAATATCCCCCATTGAAGACTTTGCAGGCAATCTTGTCTTAGAGTTTATTGATTATAGCTTAGGAGAGCCCAAATACTCGGTTGATGAGTCTAAAGAACGCGATGTGACTTACGCCGCACCCTTGCGCGTCAAGGTGCGCTTGATTAATAAAGAGACAGGTGAGGTTAAAGAGCAAGACGTGTTTATGGGCGACTTCCCGCTCATGACTGACACCGGCACATTTATTATCAACGGTGCCGAGCGTGTCATTGTCAGCCAGCTCGTACGCTCCCCCAGTGTCTATTATAGTGAGAAAGTGGATAAGAACGGTAAAGTAGGTTACACAGCCACCGTGATCCCCAACCGCGGAGCGTGGCTTGAGTTAGAGACTGATGCCAAAGATGTGATCTATGTCCGCATTGATAGAACACGCAAGCTCCCGGTTACTGTCCTGCTCCGTGCCCTCGGCTTTGGCAGCGATCACGAGATTATTAATCTTTTAGGAGAAGACCCGTATCTGCGTCAGACCTTGGAGAAGGATAATACCGATTCCACCGAAAAGGCGCTGATTGAAATCTATGAGCGCCTGCGCCCAGGCGAACCGCCGACAGTGGAAAATGCCAAAAGTTTGCTGGAATCCCGTTTCTTTGATCCCAAGCGCTATGATTTAGCCAGTGTGGGACGCTATAAAATCAACAAGAAACTGCATATCAAGAACCGGTTGTTTAACCAGCGCTTGGCAGAAACCTTGGTGGATGCCGAAACAGGGGAAATCATTGCCGAAGCTGGCCAACTGATTGACCGGCGCACATTGGATAAGATCATGCCCTATTTGGAAAAGGGGGCTGGATTGCGTAAATATAAGCCTTACGGCGGCGTCATCGAAGATGAGATCAATGTGCAAACCATCGATGTGTTTTCCCCCCGGGAAGATGAAAGTGGCGAAATCGTGCGCATCATTGCCAACGGCCAAGTAGATAAAAAAGTAAAGCATATTACACCTGCGGATATTATTGCTTCCGTTAGCTATTTCATCAACTTGCTGCACGGGATCGGTAACACTGATGATATTGACCACTTGGGCAACCGTCGTTTGCGTTCAGTTGGCGAGCTGTTACAAAATCAGTTCCGCATTGGATTAGCCCGTATGGAACGGGTTGTTCGCGAACGGATGTCCATTCAGGATGTGAATGCAATCACGCCGCAGGCGTTGATCAATATCAGACCGGTGATTGCTGCTGTCAAAGAATTTTTTGGCAGCTCCCAGTTATCCCAGTTTATGGATCAAACCAACCCGTTGGCTGAGTTAACCCACAAACGTCGTTTGTCTGCCCTCGGACCCGGTGGTTTAACCAGGGAACGGGCAGGATTTGAGGTGCGCGACGTTCACCACTCCCACTATGGGCGGATGTGTCCCATTGAGACGCCTGAAGGACCGAACATTGGTTTGATCAACTCTTTGTCTACCTACGCTCGCATCAATGAGTATGGTTTTATTGAGACGCCCTACCGTAAAGTGGACCCTGAAACCCATCGGGTTACCAATCATATAGAGTATCTGACAGCGGACGAAGAAGACAACTATGTGATTGCCCAAGCCAACGCCCCTCTTGACGAGGAAGGGAACTTTAAGTCAGATGAGATTGTGGCCCGTTATAAAGAGGAAATATTAACCGTATCCAAGGACCGCGTAGACTATATGGACGTCTCACCCAAACAAGTGGTCTCTGTTGCTGCGGCTTGTATTCCTTTCCTGGAGAATGATGACTCTAACCGGGCTTTAATGGGTGCTAACATGCAGCGGCAAGCTGTACCGCTATTAACGCCCCGCGCTCCTATTGTGGGCACCGGCATGGAGTACAAGGCGGCGAAAGATTCAGGTGCTGCTGTGGTTGCTAAATACCCCGGTATTGTGGAACGGGTCACCGCCAGGGAGATCTGGGTCCGCCGTGTGGAAGAGGTAAACGGTAAGGAAACAAAGGGCCAACTGGATAAATACAAGCTGCTAAAATTTATGCGTTCCAACCAAGGCACGTGCTATAACCAGCGCCCCATTGTCAAGGAAGGCGACCGGATTGAAAAAGGGGATATCATTGCCGACGGCCCTTCCATGGAAAAGGGCGAACTGGCCTTGGGACAGAATGTGCTGGTTGGCTTTATGACTTGGGAAGGGTACAACTTTGAGGATGCCGTTATTTTAAGTGAGCGCCTGGTTAAGGATGACGTGTACACCTCCATTCACATTGAAGAATATGAGTCGGAAGCCCGGGATACTAAGCTGGGTCCGGAAGAGATTACCCGCGACATTCCTAATGTGGGTGAAGATGCTTTGAAGAACCTGGATGAGCGCGGCATTGTGCGCATCGGTGCTGAAATCAAGGATGGGGATATCCTTGTGGGCAAAGTGACGCCCAAAGGGGTCACCGAGCTGACCGCTGAGGAGCGCCTGTTGCATGCCATCTTTGGCGAAAAAGCCCGGGAAGTGCGCGACACCTCCCTGCGCGTACCTCACGGGGGTTCAGGCATCGTGCTCGATGTGAAGGTGTTTACCCGTGAAAATGGCGATGAGCTGCCTCCAGGCGTTAATCAGCTGGTTCGTGTCTACATTGCCCAAAAACGGAAAATTTCCGAAGGGGACAAAATGGCAGGGCGGCATGGTAACAAAGGTGTTATCGCCCGTATCTTGCCTGTGGAGGATATGCCCTATATGCCTGACGGTACACCTCTTGATGTGATGCTTAACCCATTAGGGGTCCCCTCCCGGATGAATATTGGGCAGGTCCTTGAGCTGCACCTTGGCATGGCCGGACGCTTGCTCGGGGAACACATGGCCAGTCCGGTCTTTGACGGGGCCACCGAGGAAGATGTATGGCAAACACTGGAAGAAGCGGGGATGGACAAAGATGGCAAGACTGTGCTGTATGACGGAAGGACAGGGGAGCCATTTGACAACCGCGTTTCTGTCGGTGTGATGTATATGATTAAACTGGCTCATATGGTGGATGACAAAATTCACGCCCGTTCAACCGGCCCCTATTCGCTGGTCACTCAGCAGCCCCTGGGTGGTAAAGCACAGTTTGGCGGCCAGCGCTTCGGAGAGATGGAGGTATGGGCGCTTGAAGCTTATGGTGCGGCTTACACCTTGCAAGAAATCTTAACCGTCAAGTCGGATGATGTGATTGGCCGTGTCAAAACCTATGAAGCCGTCGTCAAAGGGGAGAATGTACCTGAGCCTGGGGTCCCTGAGTCATTTAAGGTTTTAATCAAAGAGTTACAAAGCCTGGGCATGGATGTGAAGATTCTTTCCTCTGACCAGCAGGAGATCAGCATGCTGGAATTTGATGAGGATGAAGACCAAGGGGAAGGCAATCAGGCCGGCGCTGAAGCCCAAGAAGCGAAATAAGGCGGCGTCTTGCACGTGAAGGATAACTGACTAAACCTGACAAACGTGGGAGGTATGCTCCTTGATCGACGTTAATAATTTTGAGTATATGCAAATTGGATTAGCGTCACCGGATAAAATCCGCTCCTGGTCCTACGGGGAAGTTAAAAAACCGGAAACGATCAACTACCGTACGTTGAAGCCGGAAAAAGAAGGATTGTTTTGTGAGAAGATCTTTGGCCCCACCAAAGATTGGGAGTGTCACTGCGGTAAATACAAGCGCGTCCGTTACAAAGGGGTTGTTTGTGACCGGTGTGGCGTAGAAGTGACGCGCTCCAAGGTACGCCGGGAGAGAATGGGGCATATCGAATTGGCAGCCCCTGTCTCTCATATTTGGTACTTCAAAGGCATTCCGAGCCGCATGGGCTTAACGTTGGATATGAGCCCCCGGGCTTTGGAAGAAGTGATTTACTTTGCTTCTTATGTGGTCATCGATCCCGGTGAAACGCCTCTGGAAAAGAAGCAGCTGCTGTCTGAAAAGGAATATCGCAGCTACCGTGAAAAATACGGTCAAGCTTTTAAAGCGGGAATGGGTGCCGAAGCGATTAAGGAGCTGCTCTTGGATCTTGATCTTAATAAAGAAGTGGAGATGCTGAAGGAAGAACTGAAGACAGCCCAGGGCCAGCGGCGCAACCGTGCCATCAAGCGGTTGGAGGTACTTGAAGCTTTTAGGCATTCCAATAATGATCCGTCGTGGATGATATTGGATGTCTTGCCGGTTATTCCCCCTGAGCTGCGCCCGATGGTCCAGCTGGACGGTGGCCGTTTTGCCACATCCGACCTGAACGATTTGTATCGCCGGGTGATTAACCGTAACAACCGCCTAAAGCGTCTTCTAGATCTTGGGGCTCCGGAAATCATCGTTCAAAATGAAAAGCGGATGTTACAAGAAGCTGTTGATGCTTTGATTGATAACGGCCGCCGCGGCCGCCCCGTAACCGGCCCGGGCAACCGTCCGCTGAAATCGCTCAGTCATATGCTGAAAGGGAAGCAGGGGCGTTTCCGTCAAAACTTGCTCGGGAAACGTGTGGACTACTCCGGCCGTTCCGTTATTGTCGTAGGTCCGCAACTTAAAATGTACCAGTGCGGTTTACCCAAAGAGATGGCCTTGGAGTTGTTTAAGCCCTTTGTCATGAAGGAGCTAGTCCGCCGTGAAATCGCCCATAACATTAAAAGTGCCAAGCGTAAAGTAGAGCGTGTCAATCCTGAGGTGTGGGATGTTCTGGAAGATGTGATTAAAGAGCATCCGGTGCTGTTAAACCGCGCTCCCACCTTGCACCGTCTAGGGATTCAGGCTTTTGAACCGATCTTGGTTGAAGGGCGGGCCATTAAACTGCACCCATTGGTGTGTACGGCCTACAATGCGGACTTTGACGGTGACCAGATGGCCGTTCACGTGCCGTTATCGGCCGAAGCCCAAGCTGAGGCACGCATCTTGATGTTGGCGGCCCAAAACATTTTAAACCCCAAAGACGGCAAACCGGTTGTGACACCGTCACAGGATATGGTGCTGGGCAACTATTACATCAGCATGGAAAGAGCGGGGGCGATCGGAGAAGGAAGCATTTTCTACAGCCCTGCAGAAGCCATCTCAGCTTACCACAACGGTTACGTTCACCTGCATACCCGCATCGCCATTAAAGCCAGCTCTTTGAACAAAGCGGCTTTTACTGAGAAACAGAAAGATGCGTTATTGATTACGACCGTGGGCAAAATTATCTTTAATGAGATCATGCCTGAATCGTTCCCGTACATTAATGAACCGACCAAAGAAAACTTGCAGCACAACACCCCTGATAAATACTTCATTTTTGACAAAGGTGTCAATGTCAAAGAAAAGATTGCTGAAATGCCGCTTGTGCCCCCGTTTAAGAAAGGATTTTTGGGGGATATCATTGCTGAGGTGTTCAAGCGCTTCCAGATTACCGAAACATCCAAAATGCTGGACCGCTTGAAAGATTTGGGATTCTCTTACTCCACCAAGGCCGGTATTACCATTGGTATCGCCGATATTGTGGTTTTGGGCGAAAAGAAAGAGATCTTGGAACGGGCCGAAAAAGAAGTGGCAGTCGTGACCAAGCAGTTCCGCCGCGGTCTCATTACCGAAGAAGAGCGGTATGACAAAGTGATCTCCATCTGGAGCAAGGCCAAGGATGAGATCCAGGAGAAACTGATGAAGTCACTGGATCAGCTGAACCCGATCTTTATGATGGCTGACTCTGGCGCCCGTGGTAACGCCTCTAACTTTACCCAGCTGGCCGGTATGCGCGGTTTGATGGCCAACCCGTCGGGACGGATTATTGAATTGCCTATCAAGTCCAGCTTCCGGGAAGGCTTAACGGTGTTGGAGTACTTTATCTCCACTCACGGGGCGCGTAAAGGTTTGGCTGATACGGCCTTGAAGACTGCAGATTCCGGTTACCTGACCCGCCGTCTGGTTGACGTGGCTCAAGACGTGATTGTCCGCGAAGAGGATTGCGGTACAGACCAGGGTGTGGACGTCACTGCCTTGCAAGATGGGCGTGAAGTGATTGAATCGCTGACCGAGCGGATTGTGGGCCGTGTGGCTTTCGAGACGGTGAAGCATCCGGAAACCGGTGAAGTGCTGGTCCACCCCAATGAATTAATTACGGAAGATATTGCTGCCCAAATTGAGCAGGCCGGCATCAACAAGGTGCGTATCCGCAGTGTCTTTACCTGCCGTACCAAACACGGTGTCTGTCAGAAGTGTTACGGACGTAATCTGGCCACTGGTAACATGGTGGAAATTGGTGAAGCGGTAGGCATTATTGCCGCCCAATCCATTGGGGAACCAGGTACCCAGTTGACTATGCGCACCTTCCACACCGGTGGTGTTGCAGGTGATGACATCACCCAAGGTTTGCCCCGTGTGCAGGAATTGTTTGAAGCCCGCAACCCGAAAGGGCAAGCGGTTATCTCTGAAGTGGACGGTGAAGTGACGGAGATCAAGGAAGTGAAAGACCGCCGTGAAATTGTCGTCCAAGGGGAAGTGGAAGCCCGCAGTTACCCTGTGCCCTACGGCTCCCGTCTGAAGGTGAGTGTGGGTGACAAAGTGAATGCCGGCCAGGATATGACCGAAGGTTCCGTGGATCCCAAGGAACTGCTTAAAGTCCAAGGAGTACGCGGTGTACAAACCTATCTGTTAAAAGAGGTTCAAAAAGTGTATCGTATGCAAGGGGTTGAAATTGGCGACAAACATATTGAAGTGATGGTTCGTCAGATGCTGCGCAAAGTGCGCGTCATTGACCCCGGCGATACAGATCTCTTGCCCGGCGCGTTTATCGACATCCACGAATATGAGGAAGCCAACACCAAAATGTTTGCCCAAGGCGGCCGTCCGGCGACAGCGCGGCCTGTCTTGCTGGGGATTACCAAAGCTTCCCTTGAAACGGACTCCTTCCTGTCGGCTGCGTCCTTCCAGGAAACCACGCGTGTCTTGACCGATGCAGCCATTAAAGGAAAACGTGATCCACTGTTGGGCCTGAAAGAAAACGTGATTATCGGCAAGCTGATTCCGGCCGGAACAGGAATGGCCCGTTACCGTATGACCAAGGTGGTTCATGCAGCCCAAGAACAAACCATGGAAGGTGAGAAAATTCAAGCACCGGAAGTGGATCAGGATGAACCAGTGGCCATTGAAAAATGATATTGACAGGCAAACTTGAGGATGATATTATATCAATTGTGTGTCAGAAAGTCCTGTGACTTTGGAGGATGCTTATGTCTTATGAAAAAGTAAAGCAGGCACAAAAATTTAAAGTGGGCTTAAAGCAAACATTAAAAGCGGTTGAGCGGGGAGAAGCAGAAGAGGTGATCATCGCCCAAGATGCTGATCCGCACCTGATTTCTCGCATTCAAACCGCATGCGAAAACCATCAAGTTCCTGTCAGCTATGTTGATTCCATGCGCAAACTTGGCAAAGTATGCGGCATTGATGTCGGTGCCGCCAGCGTCGTCATCGAAAAGGCATAAACAGGATGTTTTTGTTCAGGCGGCAAACCGCCTGGACAAAAACTTTACTTGTGTCTTGGATGAACCGCCCGGATCTGTGTGCATGAATTGGAAGGAGGTGTCAATATGCCAACCATCAATCAGCTTGTACGCAAAGGCCGCAAAGCAAAAGTGACCAAGTCCAAATCACCTGCTCTGCAAAAAGGCTATAACAGCTTCCGCAAGGAGCAAACCAATCAAAGTTCTCCTCAAAAACGTGGTGTATGTACACGTGTAGGTACCATGACCCCCAAAAAGCCGAACTCTGCCCTGCGTAAGTATGCACGTGTGCGCTTAACCAACGGCATTGAGGTTACGGCATATATCCCTGGTATCGGCCACAACTTGCAAGAGCACAGCGTGGTGCTGATCCGCGGCGGGCGTGTGAAGGACCTGCCTGGTGTTCGTTACCACATTGTGCGTGGGGCTTTGGATACCGCTGGTGTTCAAGACCGCAAACAAGGTCGCTCCAAATACGGTACGAAGCGGCCCAAGAAATAAGCCGGCATTGATCTTTAATAACATTGATTTTAAATAAGGTTACAAGTTAAAGGATATGTAGGATAAAGGGAAGAGCCGGATGGCGCGGAAGGAGCCGTTGCCGTTCGGCCCCACTATGGTCATAAAGGAGGGAGACACGATGCCTCGCAAAGGTCCTGTACCACGTCGAGACGTACTACCAGATCCAATTTACAACAGCAAGCTGGTTACCCGCTTGATTAACCGCATTATGAAAGACGGAAAAAAAGGGAAAGCTGAGCGCATTCTGTACCGTGCCTTCGATATTGTTCGTGAGCGGACAGGCAAAGATCCAATGGAAGTTTTTGACCAGGCGCTTAAAAATGTGATGCCCGTGCTTGAAGTTAAGGCACGCCGCGTGGGTGGTGCCAACTATCAAGTACCCGTTGAGGTTCGCCCTGAACGACGCATCTCTTTAGGTTTGCGCTGGATTGTCAATTACGCCCGTCTGCGCGGGGAGAAAACGATGGAAGAGCGTTTGGCTGCCGAAATTATTGATGCGGCCAACAATACGGGAGCAGCGGTTAAAAAGCGTGAAGATACACACAAGATGGCTGAAGCCAACAAAGCATTTGCCCACTATCGCTGGTAAGCGGATGCTATATACTGCTCAAGAAAGGAGAAGAAGGTATGCCTAGGGAGTTCTCCTTAGAGAAAACGCGCAATATCGGGATCATGGCCCATATTGACGCAGGGAAAACAACCACGACCGAGCGCATCCTGTTCTATACCGGCCGCACGCACAAAATTGGAGAAGTCCATGAAGGTGCGGCAACCATGGACTGGATGGAACAAGAGCAAGAGCGTGGTATTACGATCACCTCGGCTGCAACCACTGCACAATGGAAGGGTCACCGGATCAATATTATTGATACGCCTGGGCACGTCGACTTCACCGTTGAAGTTGAGCGTTCGCTGCGAGTATTGGACGGTGCAGTGGCAGTTCTAGACGCTAAAAGCGGGGTTGAGCCGCAAACTGAAACAGTTTGGCGCCAGGCGACCACTTACCATGTGCCTCGTATTGTTTACGTCAACAAGATGGATACGGTGGGTGCCGATTTCCTAGCTTCTGTCAAAACCCTTGAAGACCGCTTGCAAGCCAAGCCGGTTCCGGTGCAGCTCCCCATTGGGGCAGAGGACACCTTCGAAGGGATTATTGACCTTGTGAGCATGAAAGCTTATTACTACCTGGATGATCTGGGCACACGCAGTGAAGCCCGGGAGATTCCCGATGATTACAAGGAGTTAGCTGAGGAATGGCGCACGCATTTGATTGAAACCGTGGCTGAAACTGATGAAGAATTAATGATGAAATATCTTGAAGGTGAAGAGTTGACCGTTGAAGAAATCAAGGCTGCGCTGCGTAAAGGAACATGTAACCTTGAATTTTATCCTGTGTTCTGTGGTTCTTCTTACAAGAACAAAGGCGTTCAGCTTTTACTAGACGGCGTTGTCGATTACCTACCTTCCCCGCTGGATATTCCGGCCATTAAAGGTGTGCTGCCGGATAGCGAGGAGGAAGTCACTCGTGAGGCTGATGACAACGGACCGTTTTCTGCTCTGGCCTTCAAGATTATGTCTGATCCCTATGTGGGTAAACTAACATTCTTCCGAACTTACTCCGGTACACTGAAATCCGGTTCTTACGTGCTCAACTCTACGAAGGGCAAACGGGAACGCATTGGGCGTATCCTGCAAATGCATGCCAATCACCGGGAAGAAATCTCCGAAATCTATGCCGGTGAAATTGCAGCTGCGGTTGGCTTGAAAGATACCACAACGGGTGATACATTGTGCGATGAGAAAAACCCGGTTATCTTAGAGTCTATGACTTTCCCAGAGCCCGTGATTAAGCTGGCCATTGAGCCCAAAACCAAAGCGGACCAGGAGAAAATGGCCATCGCCCTGGCAAAACTGTCTGAAGAAGACCCCACTTTCCGTACGGAAACGGACGAAGAAACTGGACAAACCACCATTGCCGGTATGGGTGAGCTTCACTTGGACATTATCGTAGATCGTCTGAAACGGGAGTTCAAAGTGGAAGCAAATGTGGGCAACCCGCAAGTGGCCTACAAAGAAACCTTTACCACACCGGCCAAAGTGGAAGGGAAGTTTATTCGCCAGTCCGGCGGACGCGGTCAATACGGCCATGTATGGATCGAATTCGAACCGCTGGAAAGAGGACAAGGCTTCGAATTTGTGAACAAAATTGTCGGTGGGGTTGTGCCTAAAGAATACATTCCTGCCGTACAGCAAGGTGTCGAAGAAGCCATGCAAAATGGTGTCTTAGCCGGTTATCACATGGTTGACTTAAGGGCAACCCTCTTTGATGGAAGTTATCACGATGTGGACTCCAGTGAGATGGCCTTTAAGATTGCTGCCTCCATTGCTTTGAAAGAAGCAGCCAAAAAATGTAACCCTGTCTTGCTCGAGCCCATTATGAAAGTAGAAGTGGTTGTACCTGAAGAATACATGGGTGACGTGATGGGTGACATCAACTCCCGCCGCGGACGTGTCGAAGGTATGGATACGCGTGGTAACGCCCAAGTGATTCGGGCCATGGTGCCACTGTCCGAAATGTTTGGTTATGCAACAGCACTCCGTTCCCGCACCCAAGGCCGGGGAACATACACCATGGTCTTTGATCATTATGAGGAAGCACCGAAATCCATTGCTGATGAGATCATTGAAAAGTCAAACGCCTAAAGGGTATACCTATTGCAAGGTCAGTTTTCATGTTGTAAGCTAAGAAAGGATTCACTTATCCACCGTCCGGTGATGGATCCTTTCTTGCTACACATAAACTTATACTTAAAACCAATTCTCTTAATTAAAGGAGGAACATCATAATGGCTAAAGAAAAATTTGAACGTACCAAGCCGCACGTTAACGTTGGTACGATTGGTCACGTTGACCATGGTAAAACCACTTTAACTGCCGCAATTACGACTGTATTAGCTCAAGCTGGTAAAGCTCAAGCTCAAGCATATGATGCCATCGACAAAGCACCTGAAGAGCGTGAGCGCGGAATCACTATCTCTACCGCACACGTTGAGTACGAAACTGACAATCGTCACTATGCTCACGTTGACTGCCCGGGACACGCTGACTATGTTAAGAACATGATTACCGGTGCTGCTCAAATGGATGGTGCCATCCTGGTTGTATCTGCAGCTGATGGTCCGATGCCCCAAACTCGTGAGCACATCCTGCTGTCCCGTCAGGTAGGCGTGCCAGCGATCGTTGTCTTCCTGAACAAATGCGATATGGTTGACGACGAAGAATTGCTGGAACTTGTTGAAATGGAAGTGCGTGACCTGCTTTCTGAATACGAGTTCGATGGAGACAACGTACCAGTGATCAAAGGTTCCGCTCTGAAAGCATTAGAAGATCCTTCCAGTGAGTGGGGTCAAAAAATCCTTGAATTAATGGATGCTGTAGACGAGTACATCCCCACACCTGAGCGTGATGTGGACAAACCGTTCCTGATGCCTGTTGAGGACGTCTTCTCCATCACTGGTCGTGGTACGGTTGCCACTGGCCGCGTTGAGCGCGGTGTTATCAAAGTGGGCGACGAAGTAGAAATTCTTGGTTTAACTGAAGAGCCTAAGAAAACCACTGTCACTGGGGTAGAGATGTTCCGCAAAATCCTTGACCAAGCTGAAGCTGGTGACAACATCGGTGCCCTTCTGCGCGGTATTGACCGTGACGAAGTTGAGCGTGGTCAGGTGCTGATTCAACCTGGTACTGTTAAAGCTCACAAGAAATTCAAATGCCAAGTTTACGTGTTAAGCAAAGAAGAAGGTGGTCGTCATACGCCATTCTTCTCCAACTATCGTCCGCAGTTCTACTTCCGCACCACTGACGTAACCGGCGTTATCAAGCTGCCTGAAGGCGTTGAAATGGTGATGCCTGGCGACAACGTTGAAATGGAAGTTGAACTGATCTCTCCAATTGCCATTGAAGATGGAACCCGCTTCGCTATCCGCGAAGGCGGACGCACTGTAGGTGCTGGCGCCGTTACTGAAATTATTGAGTAAGGGCCAGAACCTTGTGCTTATCCTGATTTGGGCCAGTCATAACAACAAGCCGTGTAGAACCCTCTCTACACGGCTTGTTTTGTGCAGCTGGTTTGTGGACTATAATTTTCCTTCATTAATTAGGGTGGAAAAAACCCGGTGAAACTTGCGTTTTGCGCTTATTTATTATATGATAGTCAAGTGCCTGACAGGATAGCCGAAACTTTCCTTGCATGATGCTGTAGAATTCGGTATAATATTTCCTGTTGGTTTTTAAACATGCGATGAAGCAGGAGGTTACCGACACACCCGGCCCCTTTGCCATGGCAGGGGTGTTGGATATTTTCTGCAGAGTAGGTCTGATTTTAAATTGGGCGAAAAGGAGGGACAAAAATGGCAAAACAAAAAATCAGAATTCGTTTAAAAGCGTATGATCACAGAATCCTGGACCAGTCTGCGGAGAAAATCGTAGACACGGCCAAACGGTCCGGAGCGGAGGTGTCCGGTCCAATCCCGTTGCCGACTGAAAAAGCGGTTTATACGATATTACGTGCCGTGCACAAATACAAAGACTCTCGTGAACAGTTTGAGATGAGAACGCACAAACGTTTAATCGACATCTTGAACCCAACACCGCAAACCGTAGACTCACTGATGCGTCTTGATCTGCCGAGCGGTGTTGATATTGAAATCAAATTGTAATGTTTGATATGGAGACTATTGTTTTTGAGGATAGGAAGCTTAAAAGAACAATGTGATTAGGAGGTGGACTTCATGACCAAGGGTATCTTAGGTAAGAAGCTGGGCATGACCCAAGTATTTGCAGAAGACGGGACGCTTATTCCTGTAACGGTGATCCAAGCTGGTCCGTGTGTCGTCATGCAAAAGAAAACCGAAGAAAACGATGGTTACGAAGCCATTCAGCTTGGTTTTGAGGATAAAAAAGCACACCGTGCCACTCGTCCGGAAAGAGGGCATGCCGGCAAAGCTAACACGACGCCTAAGCGCTACATTAAAGAGATTCGTGGCGTAGATTTGAATCAATATGAAGTTGGTCAGGAAGTAAAAGT
The DNA here is from genome assembly GCF_030814135.1 of Caldalkalibacillus uzonensis. Taxonomy (NCBI): domain Bacteria; kingdom Bacillati; phylum Bacillota; class Bacilli; order Caryophanales; family Bacillaceae; genus Caldalkalibacillus; species Caldalkalibacillus uzonensis. The sequence continues at coordinate 44,500 of NZ_JAUSUQ010000012.1, forward strand.
AGATATTTTTGAAAACGGAGAATATGTGGATGTGACAGGTACATCCAAAGGGAAAGGATTCCAGGGTGCCATCAAGCGTCATGGTTTTTCCCGCGGACCAATGTCACACGGCTCCCGTTATCACCGTGGTCCTGGTTCTCTAGGTGCCATCGATCCGATGCGGGTCTTCAAAGGCCGCCCGTTACCTGGACGCATGGGCCATGACCGGGTGACCATTCAAAAGCTTGAAGTAATTAAAGTGGATCCTGAGCGCAACCTGTTGTTAGTGAAAGGTTCCGTACCAGGGCCCAAAAACAGCTATGTGATGGTTCGTTCTTCTGTTAAGGCTTAATGGGAAACGTTTGGATGAAAGGAGGAAATATCATGCCTAAAGTAACACTATATAACCAAAACGGCTCTTCAGTTGGTGAAATAGAACTGGCCGACAGTGTCTTCGGCATTGAGCCTAATCAACACGTGCTCCATGATGCAGTCGTGATGCAGCGTGCTGCGATGAGAGCCGGCACACATGCGACCAAAAACCGCGCCGCTGTTCGTGGTGGTGGACGTAAACCCTGGAGACAAAAAGGAACTGGCCGTGCCCGCCATGGTTCAATTCGTGCGCCTCAATGGGTTGGCGGTGGCGTTGTGTTTGGACCAACCCCACGCGACTATGGTTATAAATTACCGAAAAAAGTTCGCCGCTTAGCCATTAAATCTGCTCTTTCTTCTAAAGTGAAAAACGAGGAAATTAAAGTGCTGGAAAGTTTACAGCTTGCACAACCCAAAACGAAAGAAATGGTCAACATCCTCAAAAACTTGGATGCTAACCGCAAAGCGTTAATTGTGACTGACAGCTATGATGACAACGTGGCGCTGTCCAGCCGCAACATTCCGGGAGTCACCTTTGTGACTGCTGAAGGGATCAATGTGCTGGATGTTTTAACCCATGACACATTGATTATCACCAAGGATGCTGTAGCCAAAGTGGAGGAGGTGTTTCAATAATGAAAGATCCTCGCGACATCATCAAGCGTCCGATTATTACTGAGCGCTCCACTGATATGATGGAACAAAACAAGTATGTGTTTGAAGTGGACGTTAAAGCCAACAAAACGGAGATCAAGAAAGCCGTTGAGCAAATTTTTGACGTTAAAGTGGTTAAGGTGAACACCATTAACATGAAGAAAAAACCGAAGCGGTTTGGACGTTTCAGTGGGTTTACTCCCCGCCGCAAAAAAGCAATCGTCCAACTGTCTGAGGACAGCAAGCCGCTGGAGTTTTTTGAAGGTGCGTAAGGTAAATTGACGAAAGGAGGACATGAGCATGGGTGTTAAAAAATATAAACCAACTTCTCCTGGCCGTCGTAACATGTCTGTTTCAACATTTGAAGAAATTACGACGGATCAGCCAGAAAAATCCTTGCTTGCCCCGTTAACAAAAAAAGCGGGACGTAACAACCAAGGCCGGATTACCACTCGTCACAGAGGTGGTGGTCATAAGCGCAAATACCGCATCATTGACTTCAAACGCAACAAAGATGGAGTTCCCGGTCGTGTGGCTACGATTGAGTATGATCCCAACCGTTCAGCCAATATCGCACTGATTCACTATGTAGACGGCGAAAAACGCTATATCTTACACCCCAAAGGATTAAAAGTGGGTGACATGATCGAATCCGGTCCTGAAGCTGACATTAAGGTGGGTAACGCACTGCCTTTGGAAAACATCCCTGTGGGTACCGTCATTCATAACATTGAGCTCAAGCCCGGTAAAGGCGGACAGTTGGTTCGTGCTGCTGGTACGGAGGCCCAATTGCTTGGTAAAGACGGCAACTATGCCATCGTTCGTCTCAACTCTGGTGAGGTGCGTATGATCCGTAAAGAGTGTCGTGCGACGATCGGTCAAGTCGGCAATGTGGATCATGAACTTGTGCGCATCGGTAAAGCGGGCCGTTCCCGTTGGCTGGGCAGACGTCCGACTGTACGCGGATCAGCGATGAACCCTGTTGATCACCCGCATGGTGGTGGTGAAGGTAAAGCACCGATTGGACGCAAATCACCGATGACACCTTGGGGCAAACCAACACTGGGTTATAAGACACGTAAGAAGAACAATCCATCTGACAAGTATATTATTCGCCGTCGCAAAAAGTAATGTTTTAGTGATAAGTATCGTGTCTAACAATCGTTTGAAGGGAGGGACCATTTCATGGGTCGCAGCTTGAAAAAAGGACCTTTTGTCGATGACCACTTGATGAAGAAAATTGAAGCATTGAACGAAAAAAATGAGAAAAAAGTGATTAAAACATGGTCCAGACGTTCCACGATCTATCCTGAATTTGTCGGACATACGATTGCCGTCTATGACGGACGCAAACATGTACCGGTGTACATTACTGAAGATATGGTCGGTCATAAGCTTGGAGAATTTGCACCAACCCGTACCTTTAAAGGTCATGCGGGAGACGACAAGAAAACGAAGCGCTAAGCTTGAGGGGAGGTTATGACACGTGGAAGCAAGAGCAGTAGCCAGATTCGTGCGGATTGCTCCTCGTAAAGTCCGCCTTGTGATTGACTTGATTCGAGGGAAGCAAGTCGGAGAAGCGATTGCCATCTTAAGACATACGCCTAAAGCGGCATCCCCGGTCGTGGAAAAGCTTTTGAAATCAGCGATCGCTAATGCAGAGCACAATTACAATATGAATCCTGATGATCTCGTTATTAGCAAAATCTATTGTGACGAAGGTCCTACTTTAAAACGATTCCGCCCTCGTGCTATGGGGCGTGCAAGCCGGATCAACAAACGTACGAGCCACATTACCGTCGTATTGACAGAAAAGAAGGAGGGTTAATGCGTGGGTCAAAAAGTAAGTCCTAAAGGTCTCAGGATCGGCATTATTCGTGACTGGGAATCCAAATGGTACGCCGATAAGGAATATGCCGACTACCTGCACGAAGACCTTAAAATTCGCAACTACATTGAAGAGAGATTAAAAGACGCCGCTGTTTCCACCATCGAAATTGAGCGTGCAGCTAACCGCATCAACATCACCATTCACACAGCCAAGCCCGGCATGGTGATTGGTAAAGGCGGTTCTGAAGTAGAGGCGCTGAGAAAAGCACTCAATCAACTGACTGGCAAGCGGGTTCACCTAAACATTAGTGAAATCAAACAACCCGATCTTGATGCCAAGCTGGTGGCTGATAATATTGCCCGTCAAATTGAAAACCGTATTTCCTTCAGACGTGCCATGAAACAAGCCATCCAGCGCACGATGCGTGCCGGCGCCAAAGGGATTAAGACAATGGTCAGCGGACGTTTGGCTGGTGCAGACATCGCCCGCAGTGAAGGGTATAACGAAGGTACGGTTCCGTTGCACACCTTACGTGCAGATATTGACTATGGAACGGCAGAAGCTGACACCACCTACGGTAAAATCGGTGTCAAAGTGTGGATTTACCGCGGAGAAGTTCTTCCTCAGAAGAGAACGAAAAGAGCGGAAGGAGGTCAATAATCATGTTGATGCCTAAACGTGTGAAGTACCGCAAAGAGCACCGCGGCAGAATGAAAGGGCGCGCCAAAGGCGGTACTGAGGTTGCCTTCGGTGAATACGGTTTGCAAGCCCTTGAGCCGGCCTGGATCACCAACCGCCAAATCGAAGCGGCTCGTGTGGCTATGACACGTTATATCAAACGTGGCGGTAAAGTGTGGATTAAAATCTTCCCATCCAAACCCTACACCAAGAAGCCATTAGAGGTGCGCATGGGTTCCGGTAAAGGTTCTCCAGAAGGATGGGTTGCTGTTGTCAAGCCTGGCAAAGTGATGTTTGAACTGGCCGGCGTGCCTGAAGATGTTGCTCGTGAAGCATTAAGATTAGCCTCGCACAAACTTCCGATCAAAACGAAGTTTGTAAAACGTGAAGGTTTGGGTGGTGAGCCAAATGAAAGCTAATGAATTGCGCAACATGACCACTGCCGAAATCGAACAAAAAATTGCAGCTTTAAAAGAAGAATTATTTAACCTCCGTTTCCAGTTGGCAACAGGACAATTGGACAATACGGCACGCATCCGCCAGGTGCGCAAAGATATTGCTCGTGCCAAAACTGTATTGCGTGAAAGAGAACTGGGAATTAACTCTAAATAATCGAAAGGAGGTTACATCATGGCAGAACGTAATAATCGCAAAGTTCAAATCGGTAAAGTGGTAAGCGACAAAATGGATAAAACCATTACTGTTGCAGTTGAAACGTACAAAATGCACCCGCTGTACAAAAAGCGTGTGAAATATACCAAGAAATATAAGGCCCATGACGAGCATAACCAAGCTAAAGTGGGCGATATCGTTAAAATCATGGAAACTCGCCCGCTGTCCAAAGACAAGCGCTGGCGTCTGGTTGAAATCGTAGAAGAAGCTGTGATCATCTAATCCTAAACCAGATCTAATCTAACATGAACTTCTCGCTAAGAAGAGAGGAGGTTACAAGATGATTCAACAAGAAACACGTTTAAAAGTGGCTGACAACTCCGGAGCAAGAGAGCTGTTATGTATCAAAGTATTGGGTGGATCCGGCCGCAAATATGCCAACATCGGAGACTTAATCGTCTGTTCTGTGAAGGAAGCAACACCCGGAGGCGTTGTCAAAAAAGGTGATGTAGTCAAAGCTGTTGTTGTACGCTCTAAGCGAGGTGTTCGCCGTAAAGACGGATCTTACATCCGTTTTGACGAAAATGCCGCCGTGATCGTGCGTGATGATAAAAGCCCCCGTGGCACACGTATTTTCGGCCCTGTGGCTCGTGAACTGCGTGACAAAGACTTTATGAAAATTATCTCCCTGGCGCCTGAAGTGCTTTAAAAAGGGCTAGAACGACCAGATCCTGAGATTGAACAGGTAGGAGGTGCACAACAGATGCATGTAAAGAAAGACGACATGGTCATGGTGATTACCGGCAAAGACAAAGGGAAAAAGGGACGTGTGATCGCCGCCTATCCCCGTCAAAACCGCGTGCTGGTTGAAGGGGTGAACATGGTAAAAAAGCATCAGAAGCCTAACCAGGCTAACCCTCAGGGGGGCATTATTACCAAAGAAGCACCAATCCATGTCTCCAACGTTATGCCGATCGATCCCAAAACAGGCGAACCTACCCGAGTGGGCTACAAAGTGCTGGAAAACGGCAAGAAAGTGCGTATCGCCAAAAAGTCCGGTGAACCATTGGATAAATAATTGAGTGTGAAAGGAGGTTATCACTCATGGCTGCAAGATTACAGGAAAAATACCGCAGCGAAGTCGTTCCTTCATTAATGCAAAAGTTCAATTACAAAAGCATCATGCAAGTGCCTAAAATCGAAAAAGTCGTCATCAACATGGGGATTGGTGAAGCAGCCCAAAATGCCAAAGTGCTGGACGGAGCTGTTTCCGATCTGGAGGCCATCACAGGCCAAAAACCCGTCATTACCCGTGCTAAGAAATCCATTGCCGGTTTTAAAATTCGTGAGGGGATGCCGATCGGTGTCAAAGTCACCCTGCGTGGCGAACGGATGTATCATTTCCTGGATAAGTTATTTAATGTGGCCCTGCCCCGCGTACGTGACTTCAGAGGTGTATCACCTAAATCCTTTGATGGACGCGGCAACTACACCTTGGGCTTAAAAGAACAGCTGATCTTCCCTGAGATCGACTACGACAAAATTGATAAAGTGCGCGGAATGGACGTTGTGATTGTGACCACAGCACAAACTGACGAAGAATGCAAAGCCTTGCTTGATGAAATGGGCATGCCTTTCAAAAAATAAGGAACGGTTGAAAGATCACAATTGCTTGTAAGGAGGGAATGAACACAGTGGCCAAAAAATCCATGATCGCCAAAGCAAAGCGTAAGCCGAAATTTAAAGTGCGTGCTTACACCCGTTGTGAGCGCTGCGGCCGCCCCCATTCGGTTATGCGCAAATTCAAACTGTGCCGTATCTGTTTTCGTGAATTGGCCTATAAAGGTCAAATTCCAGGTGTGAAAAAAGCAAGTTGGTAATCCCGAGCTTGGGAAGGAAGGAGGTAATTTGAATGGCAATGACAGATCCTATTGCAGATATGCTGACACGTATTCGTAATGCCAATGCTGTTCGTCACCAATCATTAGAGGTTCCTGCTTCAAATCTCAAAAAGCAAATTGTTGAGATTTTAAAGCGTGAAGGTTTTATCCGTGATGCCGAGTACATTGAAGATAACAAACAAGGGATTATCCGTATCTATCTCAAATACGGCCCGAACAACGAACGGGTTATTACCGGACTGAAACGGATTTCGAAACCCGGCTTGCGCGTGTACGCCAAAAGTAATGAGCTGCCCCGCGTTTTGGGTGGTTTGGGTATTGCGATTATCTCTACATCCAAAGGCGTTATGACTGATAAAGAAGCGCGCCAGCAAAAAGTGGGCGGCGAGGTTATCGCTTACGTTTGGTAAAGACAGAACAGAAATGGAGGTGTTTGTATGTCACGCACTGGTTTGAAACCGGTCCAAATCCCCGATGGGGTGGAGATCAAAATTGACGGCACCCATGTGACCGTTAAAGGGCCAAAAGGTGAACTTTCCCGTCAGTTTCATCCTGATATGATGATCAACATTGAAGACAATCAAGTGGTCGTCAAAAGACCCACTGACAATAAACAACACAAATCCCTGCACGGCACTACCCGCTCCCTGATCGCCAACATGGTGGAGGGTGTCACCAAGGGATATGAGAAAAACCTGGAGTTAGTTGGGGTCGGCTACCGGGCCCAAAAAAGCGGCAACAAGCTGGTCTTGAACGTAGGTTACTCTCATCCTGTTGAAATCGTTCCTGAAGAAGGTATTGAGATTGAAGTTCCTTCCCAAACCAAAATTACGGTTAAAGGGATTGACAAAGAGCGTGTCGGCGCTGTGGCCGCTAACATTCGCGCTGTCCGTGAACCAGAGCCGTATAAAGGAAAAGGGATCCGCTACGAAGGTGAACAGGTACGCCGTAAAGAGGGTAAAACAGGTAAGTAAGGAGGGTAAGCAATGATCACCAAAGTGGACAAAAATAAAGCGCGCAAAAAGCGCCATGCCCGTGTGCGCCGCAAATTGTTCGGTACGGCAGAACGTCCGCGGCTCAATGTCTTCCGTTCCACTAAACATATCTATGCACAGCTGATCGATGATATGGAAGGTAAAACACTTGTCTCTGCTTCCACTTTAGATAAAGAATTACGCGATCAGATCGAATATGGCGGTAAAATTGAGGCTGCTCAGCAAGTTGGGGCATTACTGGCTAAGCGTGCCGTCGAAAAAGGATACAAACAAGTGGTGTTTGACCGTGGTGGTTATCTCTATCATGGCCGGGTAAAAGCTTTGGCCGATGCAGCCCGTGAAGGTGGTTTGCAATTCTAATGTTAGAAGGAGGGAAAACACATGCAAATCGATCCGAATAAATTAGAACTTGAAGAAAAAGTGGTCGCCATTAACCGTGTGGCTAAAGTGGTTAAAGGTGGACGCCGCTTTAGATTCAGCGCCCTTGTCGTGGTTGGGGATCGCAATGGCCATGTTGGCTTCGGCTTAGGTAAAGCAGGAGAAGTGCCCGATGCCATCCGCAAAGGGATTGAAGCAGCTAAGAAAAATTTGGTTAAAGTACCGATTGTCAAATCAACGATTCCCCATGAAATCATTGGCCATTATGGCGCTGGCAAAGTGCTGTTGAAACCCGCTTCCAAAGGTACAGGAGTTATCGCTGGCGGTCCTGTGCGTGCGGTTTTGGAATTGGCTGGTGTGCAAGACATCCTCACCAAATCACTGGGCAGCTCCAATGCCATTAACATGGTTCAAGCCACCTTTGAAGGCTTACAGCGCTTGAAAACAGCTGAAGAAGTGGCCAGATTACGGGGTAAGACCGTAGAGGAACTGTTAGGATAAGGAGGGAGAACAGATGGCGAAAAAATTGGAGATCACCCTCAAACGCAGTGTGATTGGTCGTAAACCCGATCAACGTAAAACGATCGAAGCACTAGGCCTGAAGAAACGCCATCAAACCGTGATGCATCAAGACAATGATGCGATCCGCGGCATGATCAATAAAGTGAGTCATTTAGTGGAAGTAAAAGAAGTGGAACAGTAAAACTCTTGGTAAGCAAAGAGGAGGTGTGTTATTGTGAAACTGCATGAGCTGAAACCTGCACCTGGATCACGCAAAGAGCGCAAACGTGTTGGCCGTGGTATTGGCAGCGGCACAGGTAAAACTGCAGGCCGTGGAACCAAAGGTCAGAATGCCCGTTCCGGAGGCGGCGTCCGTCCTGGGTTTGAAGGTGGTCAAATGCCACTCTACCGTCGTTTGCCTAAACGCGGATTTAAAAATCCGACCCGCAAGGAGTATGCGGTTGTCAACCTGGGCACGTTGAACCGTTTTGAAGAAGGCACCACTGTGACACCTGAGCTTTTGAAAGAAACTGGCGTGGTGAAGAATTTAAAGGACGGTCTTAAAATTTTGGGTGAGGGCGACTTAAAGGTGAAGCTAACCGTTAAAGCCAATAAATTCTCCCAATCCGCCATCGAAAAAATTGAAGCTGCTGGTGGAAAAACTGAGGTGATTTAATGTTCGCCACAATCTCCAATATTATGAAGGTAGAAGACCTTCGCCGTAAAATCATCTTTACCCTTCTGGTTTTAATCGTGTTTCGCATCGGGGCCTTTATCCCTGTGCCCAATGTGAATCCCGATGTGATCGACCTGTATGATCAGACCAATGTATTGGGTATTATCAGCATTATAGGTGGAGGTGCCCTGGAGCGCTTCTCCATCTTTGCCATGGGTGTTATGCCCTATATTACGGCCTCGATTATTGTGCAACTGTTAACCATGGACGTGATTCCGAAATTTGCCCAATGGGCCAGAGAAGGGGAAGCTGGACGGCGCAAACTGGCTCAGTTCACCCGCTACGGCACCATCGTACTGGGTTTTATTCAGGCCATCGGCATGTCCATCGGCTTTAACAGACTGTTCGATGGTTTGGTTGTTAACCCAGGTATAGGCACCTATTTATATATTGCGGTCATTCTAACGGCAGGTACCGCGTTCCTGATGTGGCTGGGTGAACAAATTACCGAAAAAGGCATCGGCAACGGGATCTCTATATTGATCTTTGCAGGAATTGTGGCGGCGATCCCGAGAGGACTGAACCAGCTCTATCTCCAGGAGTTTGGCGAAGGTGCGAATGTGTTCTTTGGTGTGGTGAAACTGGCCATTCTGGCGTTGATCGTCCTGGCCATTGTGGTTGGTGTCATTTATATCCAACAGGGCATTCGCAAAATCCCGGTCCAATATGCTAAACGGGTGGTTGGGCGCCGCATGTATGGCGGTCAATCAACTCACATCCCGTTAAAAGTGAACGCAGCCGGGGTGATTCCGGTTATTTTTGCCATGTCCTTAATTTTCTTCCCACCCACCATTGCCATGTTTTTTGCCGGAAACCCCATAGCGAACTGGGTGATTGATCACTTTGACTATACAAGCCCGATCGGGATGTTCTTCTATGTCATCCTGATTATCGGTTTCACCTACTTCTATACGTTTGTCCAAATCAATCCTATACAGATGGCGGAAAATATGAAGAAACATGGCGGTTATATCCCTGGCATTCGTCCCGGCAAAACAACATCCACCTATCTGACACGAATTTTGAATCGTATTACCTTGGCTGGTGCGTTATTCCTGGCGGCTGTATCAATTTTACCTGTCTTTTTCTCTGCTGTGGCTGCTGTTCCTCCTACAGTGACCATTGGAGGTACGGCCTTGCTCATTGTGGTCGGTGTGGCTTTGGAGACCATGAAGCAGATAAACAGCCAGCTGGTGAAGCGCCACTACAAAGGGTTTATTAAATAACGCATTTTAAAGATAGGATGTGGAGGGGTTTGATGAATCTGGTATTGATGGGTTTGCCAGGGGCCGGAAAAGGGACCCAGGCGGAAAAAATGGTGGACACTTTTGGGATTCCCCATATTTCAACCGGTGATATGTTCCGTGGTGCCATCAAAGAGGGAACCCCGCTTGGTCAGGAGGCTAAAGCCTACATGGACCGGGGGGAGCTGGTTCCGGATGAAGTCACCATAGGTATTGTCAGAGAACGTTTAGCCAAAGATGATTGTAAACAAGGCTTTTTGCTTGACGGATTTCCCCGCACTGTACCTCAAGCAGAAGCATTGGAAAGGATATTGGCTGAATCAGGCCGGGAGCTGGATCACGTCATTTATATCGAAGTGGCCCAGGAATCGCTGTTGAAACGTTTGACCGGCCGGCGCATTTGCTCAGGCTGTGGCGCTACTTATCATGTCGTGTTCAACCCTCCAAAACAAGAAGGTGTTTGCGACAAGTGTGGCGGCTCACTCTATCAGCGTGATGATGACCAGGAAGAAACGGTCCAAACACGCCTTGAGGTCAACCTGAAGCAACAAGAACCACTCCTTAAGTTTTATGAGCAGAAGGGCTACCTGCGTACCGTCAACGGTGAGCAAGACATCGAAAAAGTATTTGGCGACATCACAACTATTTTAAGAGGGCAGGCCCAATGATTGTCACCAAATCCAAGCAAGAACTTGAGTTAATGAAAGAAGCAGGGCGCATCGTAGCCTTTGTGCACCAGGCGCTTAAAAAAGTCATTGAGCCTGGGATTACGACCAAAGAGCTCGATGCCCTGGCTGAAAAAGTGATTCGGGCCCATGGAGCAACGCCTTCCTTTAAAGGTTATGGAGGCTTTCCTGGCAGTATTTGCACCTCAGTCAACGAAGAGCTTGTTCATGGTATCCCATCTGAACGAAAATTGAAAGATGGCGATATCATCAGCATTGATGTGGGCGCTAATTTTAAAGGCTACCATGGTGACTCTGCCTGGACTTACCCGGTTGGGTCGATCAGTGAGGGAGACAAACGCTTGCTGCGTGTCACAGAGGAATCCTTGTACAAGGGACTGGCAGAAGCGAAGCCGGGTGCACGGTTGTCCAACATTTCCCATGCCATACAAACCTATGTTGAAGCTGCAGGCTTTTCCATTGTCCGGGAATATGTGGGACACGGCATCGGCACCAAGCTGCACGAAGATCCTCAGATCCCCAACTTTGGTCCGCCAAACCGGGGACCCCGCTTAAAACCAGGCATGGTCCTGGCCATTGAGCCGATGGTCAATGCGGGAACCCGGCATGTTCACACGTTAGATGATAACTGGACGGTTGTGACCGACGACAAGCAGAACTGTGCTCATTTTGAGCATACCATTGCCATCACGGAAACAGGATATGAAATCCTAACCAAACTTTAAGGGACAGGTGAGGATTGTGACTGATTCACAAGCAGTACCCCAAGTTGGCCAAATTGTTCGTATCCTGCGCGGCCGGGATGCCGGGCAATACGCGATTGTGATCAAAGTGGTGGATGAACGTTTTGTCCTGATTGCGGATGGCAATAAACGTAAATTTGACTCCCCTAAAAAAAAGAATGTGAAGCATTTAGAGTTGTATCAACATGTTGCAACCGTCGTGCAAGAGAGCATTGAGGAAACAGGGCGTGTCACAAATGGTAAATTACGCTTTGCCTTGAACAAGTTTAAGGAAACTTTAGATGACGAGGAGAAAGGAGAGTGATTCCATGGCCAAAGAAGATGTGATTGAAATGGAAGGCACTGTGATCGAACCTTTACCGAATGCCATGTTCCGTGTAGAATTAGAGAATGGTCATAAGGTGCTTGCCCATGTCTCTGGTAAAATCAGAATGCATTTTATCCGCATTTTGCCGGGAGACAGGGTAACGGTTGAACTATCGCCTTATGATCTCTCTCGTGGTCGAATCACTTACCGTTACAAATAACCCGTTTGCTTTTGTGTAAGGCTCTGGCCAACCAAAGGAGGTTTTTAACATGAAAGTAAGACCATCCGTAAAACCAATTTGTGAAAAATGCAAAGTGATCCGCCGCAAAGGGACGGTTATGGTCATTTGCGAAAATCCAAAGCATAAGCAGCGTCAAGGATAACAACCGTTAGGAGGTGTACAGTTATGGCACGTATTGCTGGTGTCGATATTCCCCGCGATAAGCGTGTTGAAATCGCCCTCACTTATATCTACGGTATTGGCCGCCCAACCGCGCAGAAAATCTTGCAGGAGACCGGGATTAACCCGGATACCCGTGTACGTGATTTAACGGAAGAAGAAACGGCCAAAATTCGTGAGTACATTGACCGCAACCTCAAAGTTGAAGGTGATCTGCGCCGTGAGGTGTCGCTTAACATCAAGCGTTTAATTGAGATCGGCTGCTATCGGGGCATCCGTCATCGCCGCGGATTACCGGTACGTGGTCAGCGCACCAAAACCAATGCGCGTACACGCAAAGGTCCTCGCCGCACAGTGGCTAATAAGAAAAAATAATCTAAAGGAGGGATTAGGCTATGGCTAAACAAAGAACGAGAACACGCGTTAAGCGTCGGGCACGTAAAAATGTGGAGTCCGGCATTGCCCACATAAAATCTACGTTTAACAACACCATTGTGACCATTACGGACAAACACGGGAATGCAATTGCTTGGTCCAGCGCCGGTAATGTTGGTTTTAAAGGGTCACGCAAAAGCACGCCATTTGCAGCCCAAATGGCAGCTGAAGCAGCTGCTAAGGAAGCAATGGAACATGGCATGAAAGAAGTTGAAGTGATGGTTAAAGGGCCCGGAGCCGGCCGTGAAGCGGCCATTCGTTCCCTTCAAGCTGCCGGCCTTGAAGTGAACACCATCAAAGACGTGACGCCCATCCCGCACAACGGATGTCGCCCACCAAAACGCCGTCGCGTCTAAGCAAGGAAATCCCGGTTACCTGCTGTTAACAGGTCAAACCGGCGTAACAATGGTATAAATTTCCTTGATTTGTGCCATACTGAAATGGTAAGCAAAATGTGTCTTGTAGGCGATTTGGCGTTTTGAAGGAGGGTTCGTTGGATGATAGAAATCGAAAAGCCGAGGGTTGAAGTGGTGGAAACAGCGGAAGACGGCACTTACGGCAAGATCGTTGTTGAACCATTGGAGAGGGGCTATGGCACCACACTGGGGAACTCCTTGCGCCGTGTTTTGCTCTCTTCACTCCCAGGGGCAGCCGCCCGTACGGTTCAAATTGAAGGTGTTTTGCACGAGTTCTCGACGATTGAAGGGGTTGTGGAAGACACCACGGAAATCATCTTGAATCTTAAGCAGCTTGCCCTTAAGATTCATACTGATGAAGAAAAAACGCTGGAGATCGATGCAGAAGGAAAAGGCGTCGTTACCGCTGCCGATATTCGCCATGACAGTGATGTGGAAATTTTAAACCCAGACCTTCATATTGCCACTCTGGCTGAGGGTGCCAGACTTCATATGAAAATTACAGCAGGACGGGGCCGTGGTTATGTTCCGGCGGAAGGGAATAAGCGAGCCGATCTTCCGATCGGCGTCATTGCCATTGACTCGATTTATTCTCCCGTCTCCAGAGTGAATTATCAGGTGACCAACACCCGTGTGGGACAGGTGACCAACTATGACAAATTGACCTTAGAGGTGTGGACAGACGGCAGTCTGCGCCCGGAAGAAGCAGTCAGCCTGGGAGCCAAAATCTTATCAGAGCATCTCGCGCTCTTTATCGGCCTGACAGATGAAGCCCAAGAAGCAGAAATCATGGTGGAAAAAGAGGAAGACCAAAAAGAAAAAGTCCTTGAAATGACCATCGAAGAACTTGACTTATCGGTACGCTCCTATAACTGCTTAAAGCGGGCGGGGATTAATACGGTGCAGGAATTGACGCAAAAAACGGAAGAAGACATGATGAAAGTCCGCAACCTCGGAAAAAAATCGCTTGAAGAAGTACAGGCCAAACTGGCCGAACTCGGCCTGTCTTTACGCAGTGATGATTAAGACACCTTAGAACAAGACTTGCAACAAGGGGGGAAACGAGATGGCTCGAAAATTAGGACGCAAAACAGGCGCTCGCAAAGCGCTGTTGCGTGATTTGGTGACGGATCTGTTTATTTATGAACGCATCGAAACAACAGAGGCAAAAGCAAAAGACGTACGTTCCATTGCTGAAAAAATGATTACATTGGCTAAACGGGGAGATCTTCACGCCCGCCGTCAGGTGGCTGCTTTTGTCCGCAAAGAAGTGGCTGATACCGAGTCGGGCAAGGATGCCGTTCAAAAGCTGTTTGACGATATTGCACCTCGCTTTGAAGACCGTCAAGGGGGCTACACACGCATCTTAAAACTGGGTCCCCGCCGCGGAGACGGTGCACCTATGGTTTATCTTGAACTGGTTGAGTAAATGGTATACTTCTTCAAGCTGTAAAATAGATACGTTAAACCACTTGTCAAGCCAAAGGGCGAGGACAGAATATGACCTTTCTGTCATTGCCCTTTTTTGTACTTTTTATGTCACCTTTTGCTATAATAAGGTTAACCTATGGACACACAAAATAAAACACGCTAAACAGGTGGTTTGATGATTCAATTTGAGAATGTCTCTTTTTCCTATACGGATATGGCTGAGCCTCTGATCAAAAAGATCTCCTTCTCCATTAAACAAGGAGAGTGGGTGGCCATCATTGGCCCCAATGGGTCAGGCAAATCAACAATCGGCAAATTGATCAACGGCTTGCTCATTCCTGACAGCGGCACCATCAGGGTCAAAGGGCTTGATCCTGCCATTGACCAGGAACGGTGGCAGGTCCGCCGCACGGTAGGCATGGTGTTTCAAAATCCTGAAAATCAACTGGTAGGCACCACTGTCATGGATGATGTGGCCTTTGGCCTGGAGAATCTGGGTGTGTCACCAGAGGACATGCTGCCCATTATACAGCACAGTTTGAAAAAGGTAAACCTGTGGGAGTATAGGGAGCAGGAACCTCATCATTTGTCTGGCGGGCAAAAGCAGCGCTTAGCCATTGCCTCTGTCCTGGCCATGAAGCCGGAGGTACTCCTGTTTGATGAGGCCACATCCATGCTGGACCCTGTGGGGCGCCAGGAAGTGGTGGCTATGATGCACCTGTTGCACCGGGAAGGTTTGACTGTGATCAACATCACCCATGATATGGATGAAGCCCAACAGGCAGAACGTGTCATGCTGATTGCCGGGGGCAAGATTGCCGCCGACGGGCCGGCTCGAGAGATTTTAAGCCAAGCGGACCTGCTCAGGACTCACCGTTTGGATCCCCCTTTTGCTGTTGAAGTAAGAGAAGCACTTAAGAGCCAGGGGCTGTCCCTGGCTGATACCATACACACGAAAAAAGAGCTGGTTGAGGCGCTATGGAAATTATCACAAAGCACTTAGGTTATATCTATTACCCTCGTACTCCGTTTGCCAGAAGGGTATTAAAGGATGTTAATATCCACATCAAAGAGAATCAGCTGGTGGCTGTTGTCGGTCATACTGGCTCCGGAAAATCGACACTCATTCAACATTTTAACGGCTTGCTCAAACCGACGGAAGGATATGTGCAAGTGGGCCCAAATAAGCTTGAGGCGAAGCAAAAGAAAGCGCCCATCCTCTATGATTCTATCGGGCTTGTCTTTCAATATCCGGAACATCAGTTGTTTGAGGAATCTGTTGAAAAAGATATCGCCTTTGGTCCCAAGAACCTGGGCTGGCCGGAAGACTTGATCAAACAGCGTACAAGACAAGTCATCTCTAAAGTGGGACTCGATCCTTCCTACCTCAGCCGTTCACCGTTTGAGCTGAGCGGGGGAGAAAAGAGAAGAGTGGCGATTGCCGGGGTGCTGGTCATGCAGCCGGATATTCTTATTTTAGACGAGCCAACCGCTGGCTTGGATCCAGAAGGTCAGCGCCAGATGTTGGAGATGATGGCGGGCTGGAAGAAAGAGCAGGGGAAAACGGTCATATTAGTGACCCATCAGATGGGCCATGTGGCGGAATATGCTGATGAGGTGATCGTCATGGCAGACGGACAGGTCAAATGGCAGACCACGCCAGTGGCATTGTTTACTCAACATGCCGACCAATTGTCTCAGCTTGGTTTGGAGATACCGCCTCTTATTCAACTGGTTCAAAAGCTTAATGAGCGGCTGGAGCATCCGCTCAAGATCTCCTCAACCAAAAAGGAAGCTGTACTCAAAGCGATAGCAAGTCGCATTAAAGGAGCAAAGATAGGGATATGACAAGGTTAGGCATGGTCAGTATAGGCCAATATGTGCCTGGGCAGTCTGTGGTTCACCGTTTGGATCCCCGGACCAAGCTGGTGTCCGTCTTTTTAGTCATCATCGCCATTTTTACAGCCAGACAGGGATGGTCCTATGCCCTGGCCTCCGGTTTTGTCCTGGGCGCAGTGATGTTATCCCGTGTTCCCTGGTCTTTTATCTGGCGCGGGTTGAAACCGGTATGGATCATTTTGGCCATTACCTATCTGTTTCATATCTGGTTTACCCGTGAAGGGGAGGTATTATGGACAATAGGCCCTATCTCCTTTTACGAGGGAGGCGTGATCCAGGGTGCTGTGATAACTTATCGGATTGTTCTCTTGGTCATCATTGCTTCTCTGGTCACCCTGACCACCCCTCCTCTTGTCTTAACCAACGGCTTGGAACGCATGATGCAACCCTTGACCAAGTGGCGCTTTCCAGCCCATGAATTTGCGCTGATGGTGGCCATTGCCCTGCGCTTTATTCCGACTTTGTGGCAAGAAGCAGATAAGCTCATTAAAGCCCAGTTGGCCAGAGGGGCCCCGCTGGCCAGTGGCTCGGCATGGAAACGGGTGACAGCGCTGATTCCTATTTTAATCCCCCTCTTTCTGTCCGCTTTCAAGCGGGCTGAGGATTTGGCCTTGGCTATGGAAGCCCGGGGTTACCGGGGGGGAGAAGGACGGAGTCAGTTCAGACAGCTAAAGATGCACATGAGGGATTATGCAGCGCTAGTGATTACGGTTGGATATTGCTTGTTGCTGGTGATGATTGAGGTGATTCGATGAGCGAACAAGGTACTGGGGTGAACAAATGGAAATGTACCATTGCTTATGATGGCAGTGCTTATGCAGGCTTTCAGCGCCAGCCTAATGCGGTCACCATTCAAGGCCAGCTTGAAACAGTTTTAGAACGCATGCATCGCCACCCGGTACAAGTGGTGGGATCCGGCCGGACGGATGCTGGTGTCCATGCCCGGGGGCAAGTGGTTCACTTTGAAAGCAATCTCTCGCTGGATGAAAAAGCATGGATCAAAGCCCTCAACACCCAGTTACCGGCTGATATCCGCATCCTGCACGCGGAGAAAGTGCCTGCCGCTTTTCATGCCCGCCACGATGTACGCAGTAAACAGTATCGCTACTTTATCTATCATGCTCCTGTGCACTCCCCCTTTGTCAGACACTACAGCTGGCATGTGCCCGTCCCTTTGGATATCACCCGTATGCAGGAAGCTGGTTGTGTGTTAGAAGGCACCCATGACTTTACAGCCTTCAGTTCGGCTAAAACTGAGATCAAAGATAAAGTAAGAACGATCGAGCGGTTGGAAGTCCAAGTGCACTCTCCGGCGTCTGGCAGCAACAGCAGCCAGACAATGCTGGCAGACTTGCCTGTACAGGTAACTACCCATAAAGAGAGTACAGAGGGGAAGCTGATCACGGTGATCTGTACAGGAACCGGTTTTTTGTATAACATGGTACGTATTATCGTGGGCACCTTAATTGAAGTGGGTAAAGGGAAAAAGTCACCTAAGGAGGTAGAGCGGGCTTTACGGGAAAGGGACCGGGACTTGGCCGGGCCCACAGCGCCTCCTCAGGGACTGTTTCTGTGGGATGTCTTTTATGAGTAAATATCTGATACAAGCATCTTTTTTACGCTCGCTGGATGATGGACAAGTGCGGTGAGCGTTTGAAACACAAGCTGGAACCTTGACTCCCAACAATAGATGTTGTATTATATTCTTTGGTATTTTTCTTTCCACTAAAAAGCCCCGTTACGTGGATTGAAAATAGATGATAGCGGAAGATTGATGGAATCGCATAATTAGGAGGGAACAACATGCGTACCACTTATATGGCTAAGCCAAACGAAGTAGAGCGCAAATGGTATGTGGTGGACGCTGAAGGGCAAACATTGGGTCGTTTAGCCTCTAAAGTGGCCAGCATTTTGCGAGGAAAACATAAGCCTGAATATACACCACATGTGGATACTGGTGATTTTGTGATCGTGATCAACGCTGACAAAGTGCACTTAACCGGTGATAAGTTGAACAAGAAAATCTATTATCGCCACTCTCGTTATCCTGGCGGTTTGAAGCAGTTTACAGCTGCTGAAATGCTGAAAAACAAACCGGAGCGTGTCATTGAATTGGCTGTGAAAGGCATGCTGCCCAAAGGCCGTCTGGGACGTAAGCAAGGTAAAAAGCTGTTCGTTTATGCCGGAAGCGAGCACCCGCATCAAGCACAAAAACCGGAAGTTATTGAACTGTAAGGAGGGTATCCATTTTGGCACAAGTAACATATTACGGGACTGGACGTCGTAAGGAATCCGTTGCTCGTGTGCGCCTTGTCCCTGGTGACGGAAAAATCATCATTAATAAACGGGATATCAATGAATACTTTGGCTTAGAAACGCTGAAAAAGATTGTCAGACAGCCCCTGCAGCTGACAGAAACGGAAGGGCAATATGATGTCCTTGTTAACGTGAAAGGCGGCGGTTTTACCGGTCAAGCTGGTGCCATTCGTCACGGCATCTCCCGCGCGCTGTTGGAAGCTGACCCTGAATTGCGCCCTGTGCTGAAAAAAGCCGGTTTCCTGACACGTGATCCGCGCATGAAAGAGCGTAAGAAATACGGTCTTAAAAAAGCACGCCGTGCACCTCAATTCTCCAAACGTTAAAAAACGTCCAATATGCTTATTTATCAGTCCGGACCAAGGTCCGGCTTTTTTTATTGCATATCCTTGTCCTGAGGCTCGTATACATGATAAGGACAAGGGGGAAAAGGGATGAAACAAAAACTTGTGCCAATAATAGTCATCAGTTTGGTCATGGCTTTAGGCATATATATGCTCACTGATGCCATTGAGCGTGGAGCCAAATCTGCGTTAGGCCTTCCCTTAACCGGTCAGATTATCATTATAGATCCGGGGCATGGTGGCAGGGACGGGGGGGCCAGCAGCCGTTCGGGTATTGTGGAAAAGGATGTGGCTTTAGCCATTAGCATTTATCTGCGCGATTTGTTGCAGCAAGCGGGTGCTTTTGTGATCATGACCAGAGATACCGATGTGGATCTTGCCTCAGAAGAGGCCCATCGCTTGGGGAGGCGCAAAAAGGAAGATTTAATGAACAGGGTGAAACTGATCAACCAGAGTCAGGGGGATTTGTATGTGTCTATTCACCTCAACAGCATCACCTCACCCAACTGGAGAGGGGCCCAAACCTTTTATAACCCCCTGTGGGAAGAAAGTGAGCGCCTGGCGCGGTTTGTACAGGATGAGCTAATCCGTAATTTGGAAAACACCAACCGGCACGCCAAAAAAAATCAGGATATTTATATTTTAAAAGCCAGTCAAATTCCAGGGACTTTGGTAGAAGTGGGCTTTTTATCCAATCCCCACGAAGCCAACCTGCTCTCTACAGCTGAGTATCAGAAGAAAGTGGCATTTGCCATTTATGAGGGGATTCTGCGCTATTACAGCGATGAAAACAGTCTGGAGTTTCCCTAGGGGCTAATGAGTTTTTTCTAGACCTGAGCGTCAAAGTTTGGCTGAAATTCCCGGTTTTCTGTGGACAACGTTTTCTTAAACCTGGACGGAATATGTTATACTAAAGATAAAATGCCAGTTAAAAGAGGTGCCATGTATGTTAACAGAACAAAACATCCTTGATGCCCTGAAAGAGGTCAAGGACCCGGAACTGAATAAGAGTTTGGTTGAGCTCAATATGATTCGGAATATTCAGGTGGACCAGGATAATAATGTGAGTTTAACCGTTGTGTTAACCATCTCAGGTTGTCCGTTAAAAGCAACCATTGAACAAGATGTGGTCAATAAACTGAAAGAGATTGGAGCCAATCAAGTGGAACTGACCTTTGGCTCCATGACCGATCAGGAAAGGGCCGCTTTAGCCCAGCGTCTGCGTGCCGAAGCCGGAGGGGGGCAAAGTGGCCAGGGCGGGCAAGTTCAGGGACATACCGCCATTTCCCCACTATTGGCGTCTGACTCCAAAACCCAATTTATTGCTGTCACCAGCGGCAAAGGCGGTGTGGGCAAATCAACAGTGACAGTGAACTTAGCCACCGCACTGGCTCGTATGGGCAAGAGAGTGGGTGTGATTGATGCCGATATTTATGGTTTCAGTGTACCGGATATGATGGGCATTAAACAGCGGCCAACCGTGATTGACGAAGTGATCCTTCCCGTTGAAAAACATAGGGTTAAAGTGATGTCCATGGGCTTCTTTGTTGAGGATAACTCACCAGTTATCTGGCGCGGTCCTATGCTAGGCAAAATGTTGCGTAACTTTTTCAGTGAAGTGCACTGGGGTGAACTGGATTACATGATTCTGGACTTGCCTCCGGGAACAGGGGATGTGGCCCTTGATGTCCATACGATGATTCCCCAGAGCAAGGAAATTATTGTGACCACTCCCCATGCTACAGCAGCTTTTGTCGCAGCCAGGGCTGGGGCCATGGCTTTAAAGACCAACCATGAGATCTTGGGTGTAGTGGAAAATATGGCCTACTATCAATTACCCGACGGCTCCAAAGATTATATTTTTGGACGTGGCGGCGGCGAAAAATTAGCCAATGAGTTAAAAACAGAGCTTTTGGCCCAGGTGCCGCTGGGACAGCCGGATAGAGAGGCCAGCGTCGACAACCCGTCTCCTTCCATTTACCCGGCAGAATCACTCATCGGACGTATTTATACTCAGATGGCCGAAAACATTGTGCAGCGTTTAGAAGTAAAAACAGGTTAACCAGGGTTACCCGGGAATAAATTGGCACTTAAAAAGATCACAGGTGGTCCTGGGCCACCTGTGATTATTGAGAACTATTGTCCACCGCCTTGGTCACTCTGCTGATCCTGCCCCTGGCCGCCTTGCTGTTCTTGTTGCTTTCCTTCCATCTCTTTGGCCACTTGACTTAACAATTGGAGTAATTCCAAACGAAAGTAAGGACTTTGCATGGCTTCTTTCATGATATTCATTGTCTCTTGGCGGAACTCTTTTGACTTAGCCACCTCAATAAACTGCTTTTCCATTTCCGGATCTTTGAGTATATCCATCATAGCCGACTGATACTCCGGATCTTTCATTAAATCTTTGAGCAGTTGTTTGTGCTGGGATTCCAGCTGTTTCGCATATTCTTTGGCGAACTTTGGATCCAGCATAAGTTGCTGCCATTTTTCTTTGTTATCTGCTTGGAGCATGGTGTCTTGAATTGTCTTTTTTACGACCGGTTCATTGATGAGCAACTGTTGTTTAAACTCCTCCTCTTTCATAATCTCTTGAATCGTTTTTTTTCCTTCTTCAGTTTGCAAAATATCCAGCACCAACTGCTTGGTTTCATTGTAATCAGGTCTGGCTTGCTCTTCCATTGGGGCACATGCCGCTAAAGATATTATGGCACACATGGACAGGCCAAACAGCCAGCGCCACGGACTTTGTACAATGGCTTGGAAACGGCTCGACATGGACGCTATCCCCTTTCCGCTTATTCACCTTTAATATGCATCGCTAGCACCAAATTATACTTTCTGATACAATCGGTAATGTAGTATTTTTTCACGGTTGTAAGGAAAGTTGGTGAGTCAAACTGACGTTTAAAAAGTGGCTGTTTTTGTTTGTGACAACCTTGCTGGTCGGGGGATTGACGGTTCTTGCCGCCAGCGCACTGATTAACTGGGAGGGCTTTCAGGCCATTACTTCCTCAGTTGAAGAGTTCTTAGCCGGGGCAATCTTTTTACTTGCTGTGGGTATGACCTTCAGTGCCATTAGCCAAATGGGTTTCTTCGCCTACTTACTGGTCAACCGCCTGGCTCTCGGTTTGTTCAAATCGAAGAAAGTGTGGCATTATGTGCAAATCGTGTTGATTTTATTCACGTTTTTTGACCTGGTTTATTTCCGCTACATTGCCTTTGCCACACCTAGGGAAACATGGCTAAACTATATGATTCTGCCCACTGTCTTGTTCATTGCCTCTCTTGTTTTTGCCTATATTAAAATGCGCCAAACCACCGAAGCTGCTTTTATTCCAGCTTTGTTTCTGCTGTTTGTCGTCACCACGATTGAAGCAGTACCAGCTTTGGTGACGAATGACTCCGTCTGGGTGATTTTAATGCTATCGGCCATTTTCGTGTGTAATGTGTGGCAGCTCTTATGGCTGCACCGCTTGACAACGGATGACAAGAAAAAAAGCGCTTAGCGGTCCCTAGGCGCTTCTTTTCGTCATCAGTCCAATTCTTTGATTTGACTTTCCGTGCCGGTGATCAGTTCTGTCACGGTGACAAATCGATATCCCTCTGCTTTTAACTGGCGGATAATGTGGGGCAAAGCTTCGTGAGTTTGCTTGGCCGAATCGCTGGCATGGAGTAAGACGATATCCCCTGGTTGAACATTGGAGACCACGTTGTTGACAATGCGCTCCACCCCGGGATTCATCCAGTCATTGGAATCTGTGTGCCACAGAATAACAGTATAGCCCAGTTCCTCGGCAATGCGTAAGACACGTTTGTCAAAGTCCCCGTTAGGTGGACGGAGCAGCGTTGGGGTGAGACCGGTCACCGACCTGATCATTCGGTGGGCTTTTAAGATTTGTTCCCGTATTTCTTCATCTTTTAAACGGGTGTAATTTATATGTTTGTGACCATGTGAGCCGATTTCATAGCCCATCTCTTTCATTCTTTGGACAATCTCAGGGTGATGTTCGGCCCATGGCGCCGAAAGGAAAAAGGTGGCTTTATCCACACCATGTTCAGCCAGCACATCAAGAATAAGTCCCGGACGTTCCTGACCCCAGGAGATGTCAAAGGTGAGTGCTAATTTTTTTTCGTTAGTGGTGACACGGTAAATGGCTTGAGGGTCATCGCTGCCGCTTGATTGGGCCGGGTGCATTTGGGAGGAAAAGACACTCATGGCATCCCTTTCTACGTAGATGACACCGGCTGTAAACAAGGCGGCGATGACGATAATCAGGTATTTTTTTACTTTTTGTCCATTGATGACCCAAAATGTATGCAACGAGCTTCCCTCCTGTCTACGTCGTCTACACTAATGTATGTCCGCTGTTGTCCGAATATGTATGGAATATGAGGTGATCAGATGGCTGAATTGAAGGCTTTAATAAGAGAGAGTAAGCCTTACCTGTGGGCTGCAGTGCTGATTTTTGGCGTTGGTTCTGTTTTGGGATATGTGTTCAATGAGTTGTTTGAACAAGCGATTACTCCTTTTATCGACGAGTTGGAGAGTATTGCCCGGGAATTGGCCGATAATCCGAATCCAGTGTATATGATGTGGGTGATCTTTCAGAATAATGTACTTGCCGCCATCACCATGATGGTTGTGGGTGTGTTTTTGTTTTTTGTGCCCATCTTCTCCTTGTTCATGAATGGTTTAGCTGTCGGCTATGTTTTGTCCTTTTCAGCAGTGGAAGAAGCATTGTCTCCTGTGCGCATGTTGGTGTTTGGCATTTTACCCCACGGTGTTTTAGAACTGCCGGCCATTTTTGTCGCTGGGGGGATGGGGATGTTTTTAGGTTTTCGTTTGTTGGGCTGGTTATTTGGTTCCGGCAAGTTTTTATCCCACCTGTTCGGTAACATGCGCAGTGATGTGGGCACGTTTTGGCGGGAAGAGACGGTCCCAGTCCTTAAGAAAAGGCTAAGAGGGCTGGTCCGCTTGACGTTGGTGCTGGTCCTGGTTTTGTTTATCGCTGCAGTCATTGAGAGTTTTATTACGCCGGTTCTTATTCTTTTGTTTGTACACTAATTTGATTTTCTGTGCGAACACATTTATAAAAAGGTGCGTTTT
Organism: Caldalkalibacillus uzonensis; assembly: GCF_030814135.1. Lineage (NCBI taxonomy): Bacteria > Bacillati > Bacillota > Bacilli > Caryophanales > Bacillaceae > Caldalkalibacillus > Caldalkalibacillus uzonensis. The sequence continues at coordinate 68,468 of NZ_JAUSUQ010000012.1, forward strand.
GGGACATACCAGAAAGAGAACACAACACAGGGAGTGTCCATCAAGATATGTTGGGGTTATTATTAACAAAGAAAGAAGCACAGGAAATTGAATATCTGTTGAAAAAAGAACTGGAAGAATTATTGCTCGATCTGGAGGACAAACGCATCGACGGACTGGTGCGGAGGGCGATGGAAGAACGGTATAAGCTGGTCTTTCGTTTATACGGCCGTTTTGTTCCACCTCAGGAATTGTCCAAATATGTGCGCAAAAGCTCCAAACAAGGCTAGTCCCTGGTAACATAAAAAAGTAAAAAATGGCATCAAAAACCCCTTGCAAAACTGATTTAAACGTTGTATACTAATATTCGTCGTCAAGTTGGACGACGTTGTTCCGCAGTAGCTCAGTGGTAGAGCAACCGGCTGTTAACCGGTTGGTCGTAGGTTCGAATCCTACCTGCGGAGCCACTTGCTTCCTTAGCTCAGTCGGTAGAGCGCTTCCATGGTAAGGAAGAGGTCGCCGGTTCAAGCCCGGCAGGAAGCTCCATTAAAAATGCTGATGTAGAGCCATTCTTCGAGGTCGAAGGATGGTTTTTTTGTTTGGTTTTTTTACTTCGCGTGCCAAAACGCGTGCCAAAAATGGACATACATGTACCAACATAATCATGTTTAACCCTTCTTTTTCAGTAATGCATCAAATTTATTGGCTGCTTCACGATCCGCTTTTCGGAGTACATGTCCATATGTGTTCATGGTGGTTTTGATGTCGGAGTGTCCTAACCGTTCTGAGATGACTTTGGCATGTACGCCCTGGTTAATCAAAAGGGTTGCTGATGTGTGCCGTAAAGCGTGAAAATTAATGTACTTGAGTCCGTGCCGTTTAATGAATCTCTGCCACCAGTTTTTAACTGATGTAGGATTGAGCGGCTTGCCGTTCCAGGAGGAGAAGACGAAAAAATATTCTTCATTCCACAGCTCCTCAGCCGCGAGCCGTTCCTCTTGCTTCTGAAGCTTTAGGCGTTTTAAGTCATTCATTAAAGATTCAGGAATACTTACCGTTCGTTTACTCCCTTTGGTCTTTAGTTCTCCTATGACATAACCTGATGTTGGTGTGTAGGTTAATCCCTGTTTAACCGAGATCGTTCCCTCATCCAAATCTACGTGCTTCCACTCAAGGCCAAGCAATTCAGACCGCCTGAGCCCCGTGGTGATGGCCAATTTAATAAACACTTTCCAGGATAGCGATTCCTCGCTTTCAAGACATTCCAGCAGTTTGTAGGCTTCTTCTTCGGAGTACACTTCAATCTCTTTTTCTTTTATTTTTGGTTTCTTTACCCCTTTGAGTGGCGATTCTTTGAGCAGCTGGCATTCCAAGGCAAAGTTAAAGATGTTGTTAAGGATCCGATAATGATAAAAGATGGTAGATGGTGAAAGCGAACCGCCTTTTTTATTCATACCTTCCTCGCCTAAGTTATGGAGAAAATCAATGATGTGGATCGGTTTGATTTGATCTAAACGAAAGTGTTGAAAGGCTGGTAATATTCGAAGCTCTAACAATCTAATGTGTGTGTCTAGCGCGGTTTTGGATAGATGCTTTTTAGCATGTTTGGGGAGCCATTCGTTTTGAACGAAATCAACAAACATCATTTTTTCAGGCTCAAAATAGTTGTCTGAATTTAGTTCTGTAATAAAATCGGCAAGTAGTTTCTCTGCTTCACGCTTGCCTTTTGCCTGTACCGTCTTCGTTTTTCTCTGCCGCTTCATCTTACCGGTTTTTGGGTCCAGTTTCATCCCAACATCATAGAACAAACGCCATTTGTTGCCATTTACATGTTGCACATAGCCTCTTGCCATAGGCTTGTCCCTCCTTATTTATCGAATTCCGATATTACTTGGACTTTTGTTGCCCGTTCAAGCTTATAGTCTTGCTTTCCTTTTCTTTCATAACTATTTACAGCAGCGTCGAATTGTAATGTTGTTCCTTCTTTCAAATCAATACCCTCGAATGCTTTAGTAATTCCAATCCAAATTTGTTCTATGACAGGTGTACCATCTTTAAACCGCAAATTACGAATTAATACAATATCGTTCCCCCTAAAACCTTTCTGCACAGTGACAACTTCACCCATAAAGGTGTATCGTTTTCCGGTATATTGTTCTAGCACTTTGCGCTTCTTTCGGTTTTCTTCAAGTCTTTTCTCACGTTCCAAATCGTCTTCGTCTTCAAAGTCTTTGTTAAAATCATCAACTTGAGTTTTTGTTTGCGAATGGTTGTCCTGATCACTTTTATTCGCATCTGATACTTTTATCCAGCCCAGTTTCCTTAAAACTACAAACAAGACAACGATAAAGAGCAAAACATACAAAAATTCCATATTGCCATCCTCTTTTCTTATGTTTTTTTAAGGCGAACCAAATCTTTTGGGACGCCATAAATTAAAGTTACATCGTTGACTGTTAAAACAGGCTGTGTGTTTTTATACAGTACTTGATCTGGTACCAACAACTCTACAGCAAATTCATTAGCTTCCCTTTCCACCTTATCCATACTGAAAAGTGTGTGTTTTCGCAAAAATGACGTGCTAAGTTCAGGATGCAAGACTGCATGACCAAGCTCATGCGCACAAACAAAACGTTTCATGGGCTCGTCCAAATTAGAGTTGATGTGGATGATTTTAATTCGCTTAAAAGTGTGATGATAACCATAAATTCCGCTAATTGTTCAAACAAAAGCACAATACCTTTCTGCGATGCGATCTCAAAGGGGTTGTTTGTACAGTGCTTTCGGACTAGTTTTTGTACTTCATGTTTGATCCAACCAGCCATCAGTAACCCCCTGTTGCTATTGTTTTTCTTTGTATTTTTTCGGCGTGAATTTTTGCTTTGCAATGCGTTTGGCAAGTCTAAGTGAGTTTTCTAATGATGCAATAAGGAGTTCTCTGTCCTCATCGTCCAACTGACTAATATCTTGTCCACCAAAGGCAGCAAAACTGTTTTCTGATTTAAGTCCGGAGATGAGGTTCTCCAGTTCTTTCTGGATGTCCCGTTCATCTTTTTCAGTGAGTTCGGGGAGGTCGTTTGTTTTGGTTTGAGCTTGGTCCCTTCCCAATAGGTAATCAATGCTTACATCGAGTGCGTCAGCAAGCATTTTTAAAGTGTCCATATCAGGCGACCTATTGCCGCTTTCATATCCTGAGATAGAAACTTTTGTGACATTGACTTTCCTGCCTAATTCTTCTTGAGTCAGTCCTTTAGCTTTGCGTAGTGTCCTTAATCTTTGAGGGAAGTCCATTTGTAAACCTCCTGTTAATAAATTCGTTAGAAATATTATATGTTAACTAATTGCTAACGTAAATAAAAGTTAACAAATAAGTAATTTTATATTGACAGTTAACTACAAGTTAATTTATAATGCAGTTAACCTTAAGTTAACTTTATGAAAGGAGGTTAAACGTTGAGTGTGAAAAGAGAAAGGTTAATTGAAATCAGAAAAAAACAAGGGCTTACTTTACAAGAAGTTGCTGACCAAATAGGAGTGAGTAAACCGTATTATTGGCAGATAGAACAGGGTAAAAGAGGACTTTCATATGAAATGGCTGTAAAGATAGCTAGTGTGTTTAATAAAAATCCAGATGATATTTTTTTGCAAAACGAGTTAACTTATGAGGAACAAAAAGACAAATCGGCTGGCTGAAAGGAGGTGACGACATGAGTGATAAAAAAGAAACCGCCACAGGGGCGGAAATAAAAAACGCTATTGAGCAAGGTGAAATGACATTGAATCAAGCAAGAGTTCAAGCTGGATTAGAACCTATTGATGATCCAGAGGCTGATAAGCTGATTAAAGTGGAAAACACCAAAGTTGAAAGAGGAACAGCTAACACGGCATCCTGCCGTTGGTTGAGCGGGAGAACAAAACGGAAGAAAGGAGGTAATGGATTGTGGGAGAGCATAAGGAGGTCATTCAAACCATCGAAAAGTACGTTGAACAAGAATCAGAAAAATGGGTTGAAGAAGTTCTTCATAACGCGAAGTCACTTAGTGATTTAACAGCAGCTCTATGGGAACGAGGCAAAGTAAAAAAAGACGGAACCGAAGTTGAAAGGGTGTTGCACCGTTTAGTCTATGAACGCGGTGCCGTGAAGATTAAAGATGTGATTAAAGAAAATGAATCTCTTGCAATAGAAAAAGCACTGTCTCAAAAAGAGACAGCGCAATAAGTTAGTTTAGTTGCTTGATTTGGTCTTTCAACATACGTTCAACAATCACATGCTGGTCTTGGTAATTTTCAAATTCGGAATATAACCAAGATGTGTTTGAGTCTCGTTTTTCAATAACTTCCTTTAATTGAAAGTAAACCTTGTCAAAGAAGTTGAACAGCGAAGTGATTTCATAATGAGCAAGTTCTTCATTCATTGCTAAATACAACTTTGCTTTCTCACTAAGTGTGTAAATCTCCGATAAGTAAACACTGACGATCGGCGAAGGATTTTCAGGATTACTTACTGTTGCTTGGTACAAGGAATTTGTTTTTTCAAAGAGCCTAGTACAATCATTCAAAAACTCACTTAGCTTATATTTATCCAATGCTTACACCTCCCTTCCCAACTTACCAATATTCGACAGGGGAGGGCTGGAATCCTACTTGAAATGGAGGTGACAAGATGCCCCAGGCAATTGACCTGGATTGGCTGAGACAAAAGTTAACTCAAGCTGACCTGGAGAGAAAGATATTGACTGTGGCTCTGAACCTGGCCGATGATCCCAGCTATCCAAGGGAGGAGGCTATAGCGGAGCTGCTAAAGATATGTGAATCGATGCATGAAGTGGACCAATATTATAGACCGAGGTGAGTGAGTTGAAAGATCTACCGGAAGTTACTCGTTCAACCTTTGATACCAAAGAAGCTGCCGCATACCTGGGGGTATCGGTTGACACTATCCGGCGCTGGGTTCACAAAGAAGGGCTGCCCTGTTTGAGGATGGCCGGTGGCCGGAAGTGGCTTTTTAAGAAAGAGTATATCGATCGCTGGATGGAAAAGCGTATGAACATAGATCAGCAGTTTGAAGAGAAATACGAGAAAGAGTATGGCAAATTGCGGATTTTGAAACCTTAGGGTCGTTTGCAATGTATATGGCTTGACCTGCTGTCAATAATCAATAAAAACTTTAACTCTTACGCTTATTGACAGGAGGTAATTTCATTGCAAAAAGGCGATAAGAAAATGCTTAAAATCGATATTCAAATCAATGAACAAGAGGTCCGCCGGTTGTACCTTGAAAAAATCGAGGAGAAGTTGAAAGAAGTGAATGCTGAACTGGTCTACTGGGATTCGGCCGAACTGAAGCGGAGAACATGCATGTCCTGGAATACGATACAAGACAACTTCTTTCATGATCCAAGGTTCCCAAAAGTGAAGGTGGGCGGGAAATGGTACTTCCCTGCTGAAAAGACCAAACGGTTTCTGCTTGAGTGGCTGGAAGAGCAAAGGAGGTGATCGCCATGGATGCAGTCACATTCATAGCGCGCTTTGTAAATTCCAAAGGACAAGTCACACACGGTGAATTAAAAGCCCCTCTGGATCCTGATGCAGCAACTGAAGCGGCAAAGAAGCAATTCCCACAATGCCGGATTCTAGCTGTCTATCCGAAAGAAATGCATCATCGTGAAGCATGGATGAGACAATTTTGGCTCAAAGCACTCAAAACAGAGGGGAGGTGAAACTCAATGAAGCCGATCGATGCCAGGCGGACTATCAATGGTACCTGGGAAGTGGAGCTTGAGAATGGACAGGTGATCTCAAACGTGTATGCCGGCAGTTACTCTGAAGCATTGGAGAATGTGAAGGATACGCCGGAATATTTGCCCTACATGGGAATGGAAAGGGGGTGAGTTTGTTGAGCGATGCAATCCCAAGCAAAGTTTTAATGGCCACGGCATGGGGCGCAACAGAAATGATTGAGTCGCTGAAAAGGGACATTGAATGGTACACGAAAGGACACGCTGAGGCAGCAACTGCAGACGAGATTGTTAGGAGGATCGCTGATATTCTAGATATCTTGCAATTCCTTGAGGATCATATGTATCCTCCAAAGATTCAATGGGACCAGCTGAGGAAAATCGAGGACTTAAAATACTTTCTGCCACAAGTAAAGATTCCACCACAACTTAGTGAATGGAAAGAATACTGGAAGAAATGAATCTTTGACTCTACTTATGAGGCTAACGAAAGGAGTGAAGTTGATTCAATGCCTTGGCTGGATTTCGTCTTGGCCATTGTACTTTGGACGAGTGGTTTAGGTTTTCTGTGTTTGATCTTCAAAGAAAAAGATCCGCATGAAGCGGACCAATAAATCAATATATACCTAGCTTTATTATGACATAGCTGCCCAGCAAAAAGCAAATGGGAGGGGATAGATTGGGCATTGCATACAAGATTCCGAAGGCAAAGTTGGCCGGTGAGCGGATCCTCTTGTCTGTCCCCTACGAAGACCGCCACCTGGCCAAATGCATACCAGGTTATCAGTGGGACAAGCCTTCAAAGTCCTGGGCCTATCCAGTGAGGCCTGAAGTGTTGGATGCCATCCGCCGGTTCTTTCCAAGCGCGGACATAGATCCGCAAATCACGATGAGGGTGCAAGGGATCAAAAAGAGTGAAGAAATGGTGCATCATATCAAGATGGCTCCGGATGTCGCAGTCAAAATGCCGGTCAAAGTGAAGCCTTTCGATCATCAGAAAAAGGCTTTCGCTATCGGAATAACAATCCCGTATGCGGCTCTGCTCATGGAGCAGGGATGCGGGAAAACTCTGACGAGCGTTGCCATTGCCGGGTACCGGTTCTTGAATGACGGTTTAAAACGGGTCCTGGTCGTAGCACCCACCTCCGTGGTGCCGGTGTGGCCCCGGGAGTTTAATGATTATGCTGACTTTCCACACGAAGTCCGAGCCCTGACCGGCTCCAGCAAGGAGAAAGCCAAGCAACTCAAAGAGTGGCCAGAGGATCTGAACGTGCTGCAGGTGGCCGTGGTCAACTATGAATCCACCTGGCGGATGGAAGATGCTCTGCGAGAGTGGATCCAGGGTGGCATGATCATTGCTGATGAGTCCCAGCGGATCAAGACACCGGGGGCAAAGCAGTCCAAGTGTATGCACCGGTTAGGGAAGCTGGCCCGCTTTCGGCTAATCCTTACAGGAACGCCGGTGACGCAATCACCGCTAGACTTTTACAGCCAGTACAAGTTTTTGGATGAATCAATCTTTGGTACGTCATTTGTCCGCTTCCGCAACCGGTATGCTGTGATGGGCGGATTTGAGAACCGGCAGATTGTAGACTACAAAAACATGGACGAGCTGGTCAGAAAAGCCCACTCCATTGCCTACCGGGTTTCCAAGGCGGAGGCTCTGGATCTTCCGGATGAGATTTATCAGCCCTTGTATGTTGAACTGAGCAAGAAGACCCGGGCTCTTTATAACCAGCTGCGGAGAGAAGCGATTGCGGACCTTGAGAATGATGAAGTCGTGACAGCCAACAATGTACTGACCAAGCTGCTCCGCCTGGCCCAGATCACCGGCGGCCACGTCACTGATGAAGATGGTAAGTTGCACCAAGTTGGAACAGAAAAGATGAATCTGTTTGAAGAGACACTGACTGACCTGCTGGATGCTGGAAAGAAGGTGGTGGTGTTTGCCCGGTTCATACCGGAGATCAAGGCCATCAAAAAGCTGCTGGAAAGCAAAGGAGTCGATCATCGCATCATCACCGGCGAGGTATCCCAGACGGACCGTGGGGAGTACGTGAAGACGTTCCAGGAGGACCCCAACTGCAGGGTGTTTGTGGCCCAGGTGCAAACAGCGGGGTTGGGGATCACGCTGACAGCTGCAGACACAGCCATCTTTTACAGCATGGACTTCAGCCTGGCCAATCATGAGCAAGCAAAAGCGAGGATCCACAGGATAGGTCAGAAAAACAAGGTGACATATATTTACCTGCTGGCCAAGAACACGGTTGATGAAAAAGTGTTTGAATCGCTGAAAGAAAAGAAGAACGTCGCCGACCAGGTCGTCGATAACTGGCGGGACTTCCTTAAAGAAAACTAGGGGAGGAGATTAGCTTGGAAACAAATACGGTATTGTCACTGGCTGACCAACTTCTCAATCTTCGCGAGGCCAAGGAGGATTTGGAAAGCCGGCTGAAAGAGATTAACAAAGAGCTTGAGAAGGTTGAAAATGAACTGGTTGAGCAGATGAGGGTCAATGAATTGGAGCGGTTCAACTTCCGAGGCAAGCTGTTTTATCAGCAAGCCAAGACGTGGGCTTCGCCGAAGAAAGAGCATAAGGAATATGTCTATCAATGGCTTAAGGAAAATGGTTACGCTGATCTAGTCAAAGAAACAGTCCATTCCCAATCCTTCAGCTCTCTCATCAATGAGATGCTGGAGGAAGAGGGAGAGGTTCCAGACGATTTGATGCCGTTCATCAATCTAACGGAGAAGGTTGGCATCAGGGTGAGAAAGGGATAGGAGGGAGGAATGATCCATGAAAAACATGATTGATCTTTCAAATTTTGCTAACGGTGCTGTGGCCGAGCGTTTTAATCAAGAGTTGGCCAAAGTTTTGGAAAACATTGCAGATCCTAACACGGATCCGAAGAAAGCAAGAAAGCTTCAGCTAACGCTTACCATCAAGGCTGACGAAAACAGGGATATTGCCAATGTCAGTATCCAGACCAAGACGACACTTGTTCCAGCTAAAGACATCGAAACTAAAATCATCATGGATACGGATGGTGAGGGTAATGTCGTCGGCGCCGAGTTGAAATCAGGCATGAAAGGCCAAATGTATATCGATGATGAAGGAGATATCGCTGACGATCGCGGGCAAAAGGTTGTTAAATTCAAATAATCAAAGGGGGAAACATCTATGATCAAAGAAGCATTGGAGTATCTTGTTAACATGGGCAATGTCACACATGAGGTGGATGGTTGGACATACTCAACCAAACAGTTGCACCGTGTTGAATGGCCCACAGCTAAAGCACTGGAAGTCTATAGTTTAAGTGGTTTAGTAGAGTATGTTAAATCAAAGTTTGATACGAATGAAAAACTCATGATCCATGTAGTAAGCCCCACAGAGGTGCGTTGCTTTAGTGCACTCAATAGTGATTGCAACAGAGATCATTATGTTGAAGCAAAAGCAATGCTTCCAGATTTCAGTTTTGGGTGGTGGTATGATCCGGAGGAATTTAACATCAAGCTGCAGTCTTGCTTTGTAGAAAATGAGGATCGCAACAAGATGCTGAAAATAGTGGGCAACATCAAAGAAGAAGTAGTCAAAACGGTGGGAGACGATGGGGTTTCCCAGACGGTTGTGGCCAAGACAGGGGTGGCCACTGTGGAGAATGTGAAGGTGCCTAATCCTGTGAAGTTGAAACCATACCGGACGTTTGTTGATATTGCCCAGCCTGAAAGCGAGTTTATTTTCCGTATGAAGAATGGCCCCTTATGCGCCCTGTTTGAAGCTGATGGCGGTGCCTGGAAGTTGGAAGCTATGGGGGACATCCAAGAATACTTAGAAAACCAATTGCAACAAGAGATTGAAGAAGGAAAGATCGTCATCATTGCATAATCAAGAGGCCTGATTGGCCGCCCCCTAATCAAAATCTTTGGAGAGGAGAATGTTTAATGGAAAACAATAACCTGCCTGTCATATCTAATCCTACAATCAGCTTACCGGCTTTGGAAAATCCACAAGAAGTAATGGAGATCCTGGAAGAGAATATGGAGGGGTTTGCCCCAAACTTTCAACATGTAAAAATTCCTTCTGGCGGGGCCCTTGCATTTGAAGTCCCTGGAGACGATCCGGAGGAACCGGACAGCGTCAAGGAGCTCGAGGGTGTGATTTTAGATCACTACCCTGTGAATGCCTACTGGCCGGCACAGTACAGCGGTGAGAATAATCCTCCAGCCTGCTCCTCCATGGATGGTAAGATTGGACAAGCTGCCGAGGATGCCCCGGTAGATTGGGCCGGCAGTAAGAGGGACTGCGCCACTTGCCCCTTTAATCAGTGGGGAAGTGCTGCCGATGGCCGGGGGAAAGCCTGCAAGAATATGCATCGTGTTTATCTTCTTCGTGAAGGAGAAATTTTCCCCATCCTGTTGACATTGCCACCAACAAGTATTCCGCATTTTAAAACTTACATTGTCCGCTTATCCAATAAACTGAAACGCTATTATGGCGTGGTAACCAAGATTAAGCTTAAAAAAGCCCAGAATAAAGGCGGTATCACTTACAGTGAGGCAGTTTTCGGCAAGGCAGCCGATTTAACACCCGAAGAAGTTAAGGCCATGAAGGTATTGTCAACTCAATTGAAGTCAGCCATGAGGGATGTGGCCATTGAAGCGGATGTGGAACAGCAAACCCAGCCAAATGCCAGTGATGAAGAAGAAATCATGTAACAGATATAACAGGGGTGGCACTGGCCACCCTCCCTCTTACCCAAGGGAGGAGGTTGTACATGAATGAATACCTGAAATATGCACTCAAATATGCCTCCCTGGGCTGGTCAGTGATCCCGCTGCAGCCCAAAGACAAGAAACCAATCATCAAAAGTTGGATGGAGTATCAATCCAAGCGGGCGGACGAACAGCAAATCAAAGAATGGTGGAGCAAATGGCCACAGGCCAACATCGGGGTTGTGACCGGTTCGGTCTCCGGTATCGTGGTCTTTGACATAGATGGTGAGGAAGGGCAGAAATCTGTTGAAGAAAATAATTTTAAGCTACCCTGGACGGCTATCTCTAACACAGGAAAAGGATATCACTACATTTTCAAACACCCGGGGCATGAAATTCGTAACTTCGCCCGGCGTTTGCCGGGTCTGGATTTCAGGGGGGATGGCGGATACATCGTGGCGCCACCATCCATTCATCCCAGCGGACGTAAATACGAGTGGTCTACGCCACCTTGGGATACACCCCCGGTAGATATGCCTGAGTGGCTGGATGATCTCACCAAGAAAAAGCCTCTGGGAGCTACAGGTCCAGGAGCTACTGACAAGGTAGATCCGGCCAAGGTACTTCAGGGGGTACCTGAAGGGGAGCGGGACTGGACATTGTTCCGCTATGCTTGCCGGCTCCGAGCCAAAGGGTATGACCGGGCCGAAGCTGAGGCATTGGTTATGCAAGCTGCAGCAAACTGTGACCCGCCCTTTCCAGAAGAGGATGCCCTCAAAAAGGTAGAGAGTGCCTGGAATTATGAAGGGCAGGAATCACAAGAGGCTGTCACACTGATCCAGTCCGTACTCGAGCAGATACAAAGCGGCAAAACGGAGCCGGATACCGTCTTTGAGGATGAAGTCCTGGGAACATTGGCAATCTTGAAAAAGCATGAGCCTGCTGAATATGCCAAAGCCAAAACGAAGTTAAAAGGCCACGTGAACCGAAACGACCTTGAGAAAGCGGTCAATCAAAAATTGGCCAAAATGCAAAAGCTCCGTGTTGTGGATCCGGATGAGCCACCCGCTTCACTTGAAGAGATCCTGCCGGATTTGCCGATGAAAGAGCTCAAAAAACCTTACCAGTGGTCATTGAACGAAAATGGCATCTATCAAGAGACGAGAAACGGTCCCATCTGCGCGTGTCCTGTGCCGGTACTGCTAACAAAGAGATTACATAATGTGGACACGGGCGAGGAAAAAGTGGAAGTGGCCTTTTACCGGGATCGTGAATGGAAGTACATCACGGCCAATCGTTCAACAGTGTTCAACCGGACTAGCCTCATCAGTCTAGCCGACAGAGGCCTGCCGGTGTCATCGGAGTCATCCAAACATCTGGTTCGGTATTTATCGGACTTCGAGGCCCAAAACTTACACCAGTTGCCCTTGGTTCGCTCTGTGAGCCGCATGGGCTGGGTTGGTAGCCGGTCCTTCCTCCCAGGACAAGCAGGGGATATTGAACTGGACATTGACCAGGGGAGCGGGACGGCAGCGATAGCCAACGGCTACCGGGCAGAAGGGTCACTGACTGAGTGGAAGTTGGCCATGGAGGGTATCAGACAGTATCCCATTGCACGGTTTATTCTATCAGCTGCTTTTGCTGCTCCACTGCTGAAGATGGTTAATCAGCGCGTGTTTATTGTGCATAACTGGGGCCCATCCCGGGGCGGTAAGACGGCCAGCTTGAAAGCGGCACTCAGTGTATGGGGGGAGCCGGAAGAAGTAATGGCGAGCTTTAATGCCACGAAAGTCGGCCTTGAGCGCCTGGCATCCTTTTACGCTGATTTGCCCCTGGGTATTGACGAACGGCAAATTGCCGGCGACCGGCAGGGTTTTGTAGAGTCCCTGGTCTATTTGCTCGGTATGGGTAAAGGTAAGGCGCGGGGGGCAAAGAAGGGCGGCCTGCAGCAATTCAGTTTTTGGCGCACGATAGCGCTAACGACAGGGGAGGAACCTTTATCCACTGATTCATCCACAGCGGGGATAAAGACCCGTGCCGTGGAGTTATATGGCCAACCGATCCCTAATGAGAAAGTGGCCTCGAAGATCCACCAGGCCACAAAGGAGAACTTTGGTCATGCGGGCCCGCTGTTCATACGCAAGGTTCTTGAAAAACTGGACAATGAGCCGGAACTGTTCAAAACAGACTATAAGGCCATCCAGGAAAAGCTTGAGGAAATGGGCCAGGACAATATAAGTAGCCACTTGGCCGCGGTGGCCCTGGTCTGCATGGCTGATTATTATGTAAGCCAATGGGTTTTTGATCTTGAAGAGGAAGAAGCATTCAAGGAGGCTCTAGGATTAGCGGAAACAGTGATTGGACAGCTGGAGACAGCAGCGGAGAGCGACGATGGGGCCAGGGCGTATGAGTATTTGTTAGGTTGGGCTGCAGAAAATCATAAACGTTTTGAACCTGAGGCTTATCCCAGTCAGTATGGATGGAGAGACAGCAGGCACATTTATATATTAAGCAACGTTTTTGATTTGGTAATGAAAGAAGGCGGCTTTTCTCCCAGGAGGATCCTTCGGGATTGGGGGGACAGAAACTGGATTAAAACTGCTGAAGAAGGAGGGAAACGGAGATTCAAAATAAAGGAATGGTCGGACAAACTCAAGATACAAGCCAGAGTGGTTGTCGTAAACACAAAGATTGACTCAGAAGTGGGATAGTGGGATGTAAGTGGGATGTTCGAGTGGGATGCTTATAAATATTGATCTGATGCGGTTTATATATAATACATCCCACTCTATCCCACTAAAAAATAAAAATCATATATGCAAACACCTACACCTTGTAATCGAGTGAAAGGGGGTAGGTGTCACAATTAAGGATGGTATTTCAAAAAGAGTGGGATGTGGGATGTAAACCATTCAAAACCTTAATATAAAAGCATTTTTCAACATCCCACTCCGGAATTCAAAAAGTGGGATGTTGAAGGAGGGATGCTTCAATGAGCCTTGCTGAACGTATCCAAAAAGAGAAAACTAAACCGGCCAAAAAATATCAACGTCCACCGATCTGGGAGGACCCACGGCCGGATCTTGAAGAGGACCATCCCTTGTGGAAGCGGTTTTTGAAACTTGCAACAAACTGGCCGGAAGAAAAAGAAGCGTATGAGTTAACCAGTGTCTTGAATGGCATGCGCTGCGGAGGGACATTGCTGGTTCAAGGTAAGAACGGAGGATATGTCCTCCGTCCCTTGATTGATCCGGAGCGAGGTTGGGCCAGCCAGGAAGATTATGAAGAATTGAGGGACAAGTTTTTAAAACCACACTTTGAGAAGGTAAAGGTAGTGCTAAAACTATTAAACGAGGATGTCAGAGAGGGGAGAATATAGACTCTTGTCTCAAAAAGAATCCACTATCCAGAAAAAGATTGTTGATTACATTAACAGTCTTCCCGGGTGCAAGGCAGTTGTGAATCATGGCTCCGCCTGGCAGGGAGCCGGCCGGCCCGATATCTTTGCCTGCTGCTGGGGCAGGTTCGTTGCCCTGGAAGTTAAAACCGAGACCGGAGAACTGACCCGCCTGCAGATGCATGAATTGTCAAAGTGGATGGATTCAGGTGCAGTGGTTGCCGTGGTAAGAAGTGTGGAGGATGTAAAAAAAATCTTGGGGGAGGAAAAAACAGATGGCTAAAGGATCACTGTCTATTACACTGCAATGTGCATATTGTGGTTCGGAAGAAGTCAAAATGACTATTGGGCAACTTTCGAGACTAAAAAAAGATATTAGATGTAAGTGTGGTAAGTGGCTGGTTAAAGACGGCAAGCTAGGCCACAAACATACGGAAGAGAGGGACAAGCATGGTCACTAAAGTGTCAAGTGCTGCATTGGGTGAAGTAAAGTTCCCAATGGTTGATTCTCCTCCTGGAGAAGTGCATGAATACAAGTTGACTCCTGAGCAGCTGGCTGAGATTCATAAGAAGTATGGCCCGCCAAACAAAAACAAAGGAAAGAAAGGGGCACGCAGTCCGATACTGACTAACTACGAAGCCCATCAGCGGAAGAAACGGAGAAAGAGACAGGGGAAATCTTTCCCGTTGACTAAAGAGGAATATCTAAAGTTGAAAGAGTAAGGCTGGCTGGACAAGCAAATAGCGATCGAAGCAGGGATTGATCCATCATATCTCAGCAGACAGAAAAGAGAGTGGGGGTTGAGCCGGTCAAAAAGGTCAAGCGTGAGGTGATCCTGTGGCAAATCTGGTTATCTTTTGTGATCATTGTGGGCAGCCATTACGGATCCCAGCTGAGATGGAGCGCCTCATGATGCTGTCCTATGCGATAAAGTGTCCGATTTGCTGGTACTGGTCAGGGATTCCGGTTGAACTGAGACGGGATATTGCTGAAAGCATTAACCGAGGGGGTGCTTGAATTGAGGAGAAACCTGACAAGGGCGGAGCGGGAGATGGTGGCCAAAATTGCACCGCGGTTGAATACACGGAACTGGGTGATTCGGAAAAAGACCGATGAGTACCTTGTTCTGCAGCACAAGGAGACGGGGACGAAGAAGGTTATTCCTGTGTGATATGAGCCAAAATATGAAGGGTGGGATTGAAATGCGATCTGCAAGCAAATTAGGTTACCAAAAACCAAAATGTGATAACTGTGGTGGTGAATTGCGGCTTGAAATAGCAAGGGAACGTCTAACCCACTACAAAATTACAAAGAACGGGAAGCAAGGGAAAGCAAGCATTTTTTCAGATAACAAAGGAGAATATTTGAACTGTCCAGAGTGTTGGATATCTTATGATGTCGTTCGTGACGAATATGGGAGGATTTACAAAGACGGAGAAGGCGAGTCAATGTTTATTGTTCCTAACTCACGTATTGTTTGATGATTAACACGCTGCAAAAGCCGAAAAGAGGGGAGAAAGTTAGATGCTATTAGCCTTTCAAATACTTATGTTTATCTTTATTGTCCTGTTTGGAATAGGTGCTATCGGAGATAAAGACAAAAACAATCGGCAATTATTCACCTTAATCACACTTAGCAGCATTGGTGCGTTGATGATCACGTTGATATGGGGTTAGAGTTCTGAACAACCTTTTTGATGGAGGGGGTAGGATATGGCAAAAGCAAAAACCAAAATGGAGCCCAAATTGTTAGAAGAAGTGGCTGCCATTGCAGCAGAAAAAGCACTTGAGTACCTGGAGAAAGAAAAGGAACGGCAGCAAAAGCAGAAACGTGACCGACGCTTACGGAATACCAAGTTGCTGCTTAAACATTACCGGTCCTTTAAGCTGCATTGTGAGGACGTCAAAGCGGAGCTTGAGGAACTTAATGATCCTGAGCTATTGGAAGACTTGGATACCGATGAATTTGCAATAGAATCCGTGAAGCGCAGCAAAGAACGAACCCTGGCTATGGTCAGATTCATTGACCAGATGCTTTTGGTGTATCGGATCATGTGCGAGCAATCGGGCAAACCGGAGGAACTAAGGAGATATAAAACCATCCACATGATGTATATCTCAGACGAGAAAAAAACGGCCGAGGAAATTGCTGAAGGGCACAATATTGATCGTAGAACGGTTTATAAAGATATCAATAATGCCTGCAAAACCTTGTCAGCATTGATTTTTGGGGTTGATGGCATCCGGATGGTTGAATGAATAACGAGGGCACAAAGTGGGCACTTACAAGACACTTTAATCATGTTATTATGATATCAACAAGCAGTGTACACATATTCCGGCCTCTCCCTTCATGGCCACCTGGTGACAACTGTTGCTGGGTGGCTAAATTAATGCAGGAAATTTTCTCCTTTTGTCGAAATAGTGGGAAACGGCGAAGGGAGGGACTAGGGGATGAATGAGTGCGCTAAAAACTTAAAGCGCGTCAATGAAGAAGCCGCTAAAGTTATCAGAGAATTGTATGAGACAAATGACAAGAAAGTTGTTGAAGGCTTGGTTTATGAGTTGGCAAACCGAGTGTATGAGATGGGATTAAAAGACGGTCAAAAAGATTCACGATAAAGCACCCAGCGCGGTGCTTTTTCTTTTGTACAAAGCGAGTGATGACGATGACTAATCCATTCTATAAATCGGCAAAGTGGGAACGAAAGCGAGCTGCCATTTTAAAACGCGACGAATACTTGTGCCAGGAGTGTAAACGATACAATAAATCCACAGAAGCGAATGTGGTCCATCACATTTTTCCTCTTGAACAGTATCCGGAATATGCGTTGGAAAATTGGAATTTAATCAGTCTATGCCATCAATGCCATGAGTGTATGCATGAGAGATATACTGGCAAGCTTTCGCCATTGGGTATGCAGTGGGTGGATAGAGTCAGTCTTAAATACGGCATCGATAAGAAGAAGCTATTTAAAACTGCGAATGGGTATAGTGTGTATCTAGTTTGGGGAAGTCCTGCAAGCGGAAAGACGACATATGTGAAGAAACACCGACGTGATGAGGATATGGTTATTGACCTAGATTTAATTAAGCAAAGTATCAGTATGCAGGGTAAGACCAATACAGGAGAGCACTTACTGCCGGTGGCATTAAGTATTCGAGAACATTTATACAATATGGTGGAGCATCGAGAAATTCCGTGTAATGTATGGGTGGTAGCGGGGTTACCTCGATTAGCGGATAGAGCGAGGTTAATTAAAAGGCTTAAACCAGACGAGGTTTTATTCATGAATGTACCTAAAGAAGAATGCATTCAAAGAGCTCTTAATGATAATGAGCGAGCAGATAAAGAGTTGCAGATACGAATTATCAACAAATGGTTTAATGAGTTTGAACCAGATCCCCCCTCCCTCTATCTCTAAAAATTAGCTTTACGGGGACCGGAGGCGGGCGACCCTTTCCAATAGTGCGCGCCTTCAAAAATTTTTTTTGGAGGTGAGAGACATGGCCAAAGTTCCAAGTAAAGAAACTATTAAACGTCGCACGATTGCAGATATGAGAAAGCTGGGAGTTCATAAACCTCAATATAATCGCCTAATTGACATATATTCTGAGCTTGTGCATCAGTATCTGATTCTCAATAAAGAGTTCGAGGAAAAGGGTTATCGATACGAGGTAATGACCGACCAGGGAGGCTCAAAAAAAGCACCGATCGTTGCGACTTTGGAGAATCTCAGAAAGGATATTTTGGCATACTCCGATCGGCTGTGCCTCAACCCGAAAAGTTTGGAAAATGTTACGGCTGAGACGGGTAAAACATCCGCTCTAGCCTCAGTGCTTAAACAGTTGTCATGAAGCAGCCGAAGAATTATGATACCGTGTTGGAGTATGCCAAGAGTATTGTTGAAGGTCGAAAGATAGCCGGTCATGAAATTATCCAAGCTTGTCAGCGATTTTTAGATGATTTGAATAATCCGGACTATGATTTCCGGACAAAAGACCCGGAGTTTGTTATCGGGGTTATCGAACGGACATTTGTCCATGATAAAGGAGAAGCACTGGATGGTACGCCACTCCGAGGAAAGCCATTCCTCCTTGAACCGTGGCAAAAGTTTATAGTATACAACCTGCTCGGCTTTTGGAAAGCAGGAATAAACGAACGCCGCTACAAAGAGGCGTTTATTTTTATTCCGCGGAAGAACGGGAAGACACGTTTTGTCGCTGCGCTCGCTTGGGCACTAGCGTTGCTTAGTCGCAAGTCCGGAGCGACAATTTACATTACTGCCCATGCGCTTAGACAATCAAAAGAGTCATTTAATTTTATTCTTTACAACCTGAAACGAATGGGCGAAGAAGAAAACTTCCGAATCCTAAACAATAATCAGGAACACAGTATCAGTGGTGATCTTGGCGATGGTTCTATTCATATCGAAGCACTTGCAGCTAATCCGGACCGTCAGGATAGTTTGAATTGCAATATTGCAATAGCAGATGAGTTGCACGCTTATACCCGACCAAAGCAGTACAACATCATCAAAGAAGCTATGAAGGCATACACAAATAAGCTTATGATCGGTATTACGACAGCTGGTGACGACATGAGCAGTTTTTGTTACCAGCGGTTACAATATTGTAAGAAAATACTTGATGGTACTGCTAAAAATGAATCTTATTTCGTGTTCATCGCCAAGGCGGATCAGGACGAACGCGGGAACGTGGATTATACAGACCCGGTACAGCACGAAAAGGCAAACCCGAATTATGGCGTAACTATACGCCCTCAAGATATATTGAATGAAGCGCTTGAGGCACAAGATGATCCGCAGCAACGTAAGGATTTTTTGGCCAAGTCACTCAACATTTACACATCTGCAATGCATGCTTATTTCGATATTAACGAATTTAGATATAGCGATCGTAAATATAAATGGACCATAGATGAGTTGGCCAAACTTAGAATCAACTGGTACGGTGGTGCAGACCTTGCAAAGATGCACGACCTTACCGCAGCAGCATTATACGGTGAATATAAGGACGTTGCGATTGTGATCACACACGCCTGGTTCCCAATTGTTGCCGCTACAGCGAAAGCCGAAGAAGACGGCATTCCGTTATTCGGTTGGAAGGACGATGGTTGGTTGACGATGACCAACACACCGGTGACGAACCACTCCGAAATTGTGAACTGGTTTGTATATATGCGTCGGAAGGGCTTTAAAATTAAACAAATAGGTTTTGACCGCAAGTTTAGTGCTGACTTCTTCCGTGATGCTAAGAAAGCCGGTTTTAAATTGGTGGACGAGCCCCAATATTTTTGGCGCAAGTCGCAAGGGTTTCGACGAATTGAGCAAAAAGCTAAGTCCGGTTTGTTGTATTATTTGCACAGCGAGGCTTATGAATATTGTGTTCAAAACGTTCGTGGCATTGAGAAAACAGATGATATGATCCAGTACGATAAGGTCGATGACAATAAGCGCATCGACCTTTTTGATGCCTCCGTATTTGCTTGTGTCAGATACATCGAAGATACGGATAAAGGTAAAGCGCAAAGCGCATGGCTGAAAGGTGGTGAATCAACAGCGTGAGCAAAAAGAAAAGACAAAGAGCGAGACAACCAACAGAAAAGAGAGAGGAAAACACGTTACTCGGATACTGGCTGAAAGGTGAGGACCTTTCGCTACCGTCAGGCTATGCTCGATTGAGTGAAAATCCTGAGGTGCGTATGGCAGTGGATCGTATCGCGGATTTAGTTTCATCTATGACCATTCATCTAATGCAGAATACAGAAGAAGGGGATATCCGCATACGTAATGAGCTGGCTAAGAAGATTGATATCAATCCATACAGCTTGATGACTCGAAAAGATTGGATGTATTTTATTGTTCACACAATGTTGCTTGAAGGAGATGGGAACTGCATTGTGTTCCCTACTACACGTGATGGCT
The DNA here is from genome assembly GCF_030814135.1 of Caldalkalibacillus uzonensis. Taxonomy (NCBI): domain Bacteria; kingdom Bacillati; phylum Bacillota; class Bacilli; order Caryophanales; family Bacillaceae; genus Caldalkalibacillus; species Caldalkalibacillus uzonensis. The sequence goes on from NZ_JAUSUQ010000012.1 coordinate 88,244, forward strand.
TACTAGATGAGCTGATTCCGCTACCGGCTTCTATGGTTTCGTTCCCTCCACCGATTCAAAACGGAATTGGCGCAGTGACAAACTATCAAGTGTTAATTCAAGGCCGCCCATATAATCACGACGAGGTGTTGCATTTTCGAATTAATCCTGATCCGAACCGGCCGTGGATTGGACGAGGATATCGTCTTATTTTGAACGATATCATCGGTAATCTTAAGCAAGCAGCTGCAACGAAGAAAGCGTTTATGGGGGATAAGTGGCGTCCTGGTGTTATTGTGATGGTTGATGCTGATTCATCTCAGTTTTCAAGCGATGAAGAGCGGGATAAGCTCATACAACGTTATATTGGCAGCGGAGACAGTGGAAAACCGTGGATTCTTCCGGAAGGGATTATTCGAGTTGAAACCGTAAAACCTTTGAGTCTCCAGGATATTGCCATTCATGAAAGTGTAAATATCGATAAGAAAACGGTGGCAGCCATGTTAGGGGTTCCGCCGTTTTTTGTTGGTGTTGATTCGTTTAATAAAAACGAGTACAACGCTTTTATTCAGACGCGCATACTTCCTCTTGCAAAGGGTATTGAGCAGGAGTTGACCAGAAAATTATTGTATTCTCCAGACCTGTTTTTCCGTTTCAATTCCAGATCGCTGTATTCTTACAGTCTGACCGATTTGGTGACTGCAGGAACAGCGCTTGTTGACCGGAATGCCCTTCGGAGAAATGAGCTTCGCGATTGGATCGGTATGAGTCCTGATCCAGAAATGAAAGACTTAATTGTTCTGGAGAATTATATTCCTGCCGATCTGCTTGGCGAACAAAACAAACTGAAAGATATTAAGAAAGCGCTTGAAGGAGGTGATGGGGATGAGTAGGGAGAAACGCCAAACGCGAAGCATACGAACCGAGCTAAAAACTCGTTCTGAAAAAGATGGTGAAGAGCTGGTTATCGAAGGTTACTTCGCCGTGTTTAACCGCGAGACAGAGCTTTGGCCGGGCGCATTCGAGGAAATTGCACCAGGTGCATTTGACAACACATTATCAAACGATATTCGAGCGCTTATTAATCATGAGACCAGGTTAGTACTGGGAAGGAATAAATCAGGTACGTTGGAACTTCGCGCTGATAATTACGGGTTGTGGGGTAAAGTCAAAATCAATCCGAATGATACTGATGCCATGAATCTATACGAACGCGTTAAGCGCGGAGACGTGGATCAGTGTTCATTCGGGTTTAATATTGTTCGCGAAGAAACAGACTGGCGTGACGACGGTACGGTCAAATGGACGATTACAGAAGTTGATCTCCATGAGGTGTCTGTCGTTACCTTCCCGGCTTACGAGGATACGGGCGTAGCGGCTCGGCAGAAACAAGTCGAGGAACATCGTGAACGCTTACTTAACGCAAAACGACAAAAAATCATTGAAAGGGTGAGGAACGTTGTTAAGACAGTTGGTAATTAGTAAGAAGATTGAACAACGTCAAAATGCTTTAGCTGAATTGTTGGTACAAGAGGAAGATTTTGAAACGCGTGCCAAAGAACTAGAAGCAGCTGCGAATGAAGCAAAAACTGATGAGGAAATTGCTGCCGTGGAAGAAGAAGTCACGAAGCTGGAAGCTCAGAAAAGCGAGCTGGAGGAGAAGAAATCTAAACTACAGGTTGAGATTGCTGATCTTGAAAATGAGCTTGAGCAGCTCAATGCAAAAGAACCGACCGGGGAACAACGGTCAAATCAACAAAAAAGAGGTGGAGAAACTATGCCGAAAGAATACCACATCGCGCAAGTTCGCAAAATGCTAGAAACCGGTGAGTACTATAATCTACAAGAAGTACGTGAGTTTTACGAAAAGTTTAAGAGTCTTCGTACTGTTGCCGGTGGAGAACTTACCATTCCAAACGTTATCATCAATCGTATTTTGGACATCGTTGGGGATTTTACGACATTATATCCTCGCGTCGATAAGATCCGTGTACAAGGCACAGCTCGAATTCTAATTGACACTGACACTTCGCCAGCATCATGGATTGAGATGTCTGACCCAATTCCTACCGGTGAAGTTGGTACAATCACGAAAGTCGATTTTGATGGATTCAAAGTCGGTAAAGTTACATTTGTAGATAACTACTTGCTACAAGATTCGATTATTAACATTGACGACTATGTTGTACGTAAAATCGCGCGTGCAATTGCAAAAGCTCTTGATTTAGCCATCCTTAAGGGAACGGGAAGCGCGGATAAACAACCGGCTGGTATCATTCCGGCTATTCCTGCAGAGAATCAAGCAACGGTTGAGGCTGATAACAAGTTGCTTGTGAATCTTCTTAAGAAGGTGTCGCTTGTTGATACTGGTGATGACAGCTACGGTGAGATTGTGGCCGTTATGAAGCGTCAGACGTATTACAATCGCTTACTGGAATATACAATCAACGTTAACAGCGATGGTAACGTTGTTGGTAAACTGCCAAATCTGACACAGCCAGATTTGTGCGGATTGCCGGTGGTGTTCAATCAAAATATGGACGAAGACAAAGTCATGTTTGGTGTGCTTGAGCAATACACGATGGTCATTCGTGAGGATATTACGATTGACCGTTCTGAACACGTCAAATTTGCTGAAGATCAGATGGCTTTCCGTGGCAAAGGGCGTTTTGATGGTAAGCCTGTAAGACCTAAAGCGTTTGCGCTTGTCACAATTGAAGAGATTCCGGAAGGCTAATTAAAAAATTCGGTTATCCATAACTAGCACTTGAAAGCCGGGTATTAGGTGCCCGGCTTTTTATTTAAAAGAAACGGAGGGTTTACAATGAATAAAGTTTTAAAAACTTTTAGATGTAAAGTGACAAAGAAAATATATAGAGCCGGATCGGTTTATGACGGTGAACGTGCTGAAGAATTGCAAGCCTTAGGATTTGTAGAAGTGCATGAACCGGAGCCTGAATGGCCAAAGCACATTGGTGGGGGCAAATATGAATTGTCTAACGGTGAAACGGTAAAAGGAAAACAGGCAGCATTTACTGCCCAGGCTGAACTAGATGAAACAGTGAATGAGGATGGAGAAAGTCAAGATGCTGATACGCCTGGTGAATAGGGGGCGTTTGCATGGACGAGAATCAAATCGTTGAGCTAACCAAGGCGAGGCTAGGAATAACTTCAACAATTAGAGATTCGTATTTGTCCTGGATTGTAAAAGGTGTGATTAGTGAGCTGGAAAAGGAAAAGGGGATTGTATTACAAGAGAACAACGCCCATCATGTCATGTTTTGCGTGGATTATGCTACATGGAGGTATCAAAACAGAGATAGTGAAGGAGCTATGCCCCGTCATCTGCAGTATAGGATGCGCAACTTGATTATATCGGCGGGAGGTAGTGGTGTGGATGACGTTTGATCATGAATTAACGCTTATCGATGTAGTGCACAGTGAAAATGACATTGGTGACCCCATTACTTATGAAGAGCATACAGACGTTTTGTGTAGTGTGCAATCAGTAACGCGATCTGAACATTATGCTGCAGCGGCTCATGGGTTGCAACCCGAAATCGTATTTGTTGTTAACCAGTACGATTATAACGGGCAAAAATATGCTGAATTTGAAAATCAAAGATACCAGGTGATAAGGGCTTACAAGCCACGTAAAGCTAAAGGTATTGGTGATTTTGAAACGGTTGAGCTTGTATGCAAAGGATGGGTGAACAATGCCACTACCTAAGTCAGTAACTAAGATTAAAAAAGACGGTGTAGAATTCATCTCTAACGTTGATCGGGCACAGTATACGCTTACCGAGTTACAACGTGCTGCACTTCGAGACACTGCCAAATTTATCCGAAAGCGAATTATCCAGAAATTAAAACAATTGCGCGGCATGAGAAGGTCACGGCGAATCTATAACAGTATGCAGTACTGGGTAAGGCGCAAAGAAACGGATCTAATTATCGGGCATAAACACTACACTTGGTACGGCGCACATGGGGAGATTGGTAAAAGAAATCAGCCGCAGCGCAATATTTTGCGTGATGAAGTGTATCAAAACATTGATCAGATTCGGCTTATTCAGGGCAAATATCTTAGCGCTATCGAAAATGATAATCGTGCCAGAGGGTTGATCGATGAAAGCGAGGCAAAGCCAAATGACCCTGAATAGAGTGATTGAGTTGAGAAAAGCGATTAAGGCGGCCATTAAAGAAGTCCATTCGGAAGTTTACTTTGAAAAAGCTACCGATGACTCCCCATACCCATACATCGTTTTTGACTTGCCCAATTCCATTAGTAATGGAGCGCTTGAAAACTTTGTTTTGGAAGTAGAAGGTTGGGATGCACCAACCAATAGCGATACGACTGGACTTGAAATGATGATGGATGCAGTTGACAAAGCATTACAACGTAAGACCTTTGTAATTGCAGACAATTTATTCTTTAGCCTCTACCGAGACGGCAGAGAATCTATTAATGAAAATGACAGCCTGATAAAACGCAGACGCTACACCTACCAAGCCCGTGTATACGGAGAGTGATCCAAATGGCCAAAATGACATGCGCCAGATGTAAAAAAGAGTGGCAGGAGCCGGGATTTCCGCAAACAACAATATGTGATGACTGTCTCAAAAAGGAACAGGAAAACTTTATGGCTAGTGATGATTTTCAGGCCATGGTATATAACATCCTGACTGATGAAGAAATCGAGCTCATTCAGGATGTGGATTGGAACGAACTTAAGTTGATTGCTGCAGAATATATTGCACTGCAGCTGAGATGGAAGCTTTTAAAACTGAAGAAAGGACGTGAATAACCATGCCATTAAAACGGCCGGCAGTACCAAAACCGGAGAATGTCCAGTTGGGTGAGGGCATTCTCGTTTTTAATTTCAATCCGGACAATTGGGATGATCCGGAATCGATTCCGTTTGGTGCGACTCGAGGTGGTGGGCAATATAATGTTGAGCCGACTAACCATTCAATTCGTTTCGACGGCGACCGTGGAGAACATACCAAGGGGCTTAAGCGGCGTACGGAATGGAACATTACTATTACGGCGACTGCTTTGGAGCTTGATCTTGAACAGTTGGCCAGGATTATGCCGGGGACGATTGAAAACGTGACCGGTGGAACATCAGTGCCTGATTACAAAAAATATCGTCCAAAAATCGATTTTGACGACAATGATTACATCAAAAACCTGGCTTATATCACCGAAACAGCTACTGGACAGGTTGTAGCTTATGTGATTGAAAACGTATTGGGTGATGGTGCTCTTACAGCTGCTTTCGCTGATAAGGATGAAGTTGTGGCGGAGACTACCTTCACAGCTCACTTCGATCCAGAGAAAATGGATGAAGTACCGACATATGTTGTGCACTATGACGCATTACCAGAGGTATAGAGGAGCTTAGGGCTCCTCTTTAACTTACCAACGGAAGAAGTCTCCCACTTCTAAACAAAGTGAAAGTGGGAGATGAATGTCGGTTTGACGCCGCCATCAATATCAAAAAGGAAGGGCTGAAACAGTTAGGAATTACCTAACTGGATCTCGAACCGTGGGGCACAAGGGGATCGCTCGGTCAATTTTCCTTCATTGGAAGGGATTACCCGAGAAGCCCCCACCTCTAAGCGTTAGCGTAGGTGGTGGGAGTATGTCACTTTTTTGAGGAGGGGTAAGATGAATACAGAGCAAGTCTTTGATTTGTTGCCTGTTGTAGTAGATATTTACGACAAATTAAATATTGACCGGTATCGTAAAGAACTCCAGAAGAAGTACCAGGGTAAGAAAGTTGATCCAACAGAAGTTGGCATCGAAGTGTTCAAGTATATCCTAAAACACTCAGGCAAGGTGAAAGAGGAATTCTTTCAGATTGTATCAATCGTGGAAAATAGGCCGGTTGAAGAAGTCAAAAAGCAATCCTTCTTAAAAACAATGAACACGATCAAAGAAATTTTTTCCGATCCGGAACTCATGGATTTTTTCAAACAAGCCGGGCAGTAGGGGGATATGAGGAAACACTCTCCCTGCTCCATCAATATTATGACTTTCAATATGTTTTGCGGTTACCAGTTTCAAACATCAATAGGCTGTTGGCTAAAGCATTCAAAAAACGTGAAGAACAAAAAGTTTGGGAAATGTGGGTAGCAAGGTATCCATACATGGATAAAAAGAACTTTATCTCATTCAATGATTTTCTCAAGAAGTTTGAGGCGCCGGTTCATATGCAAACTTCTCTTCAGTCGCCGGATAAATCAGTTCAAGAGCGGTATAAGAAGATGAAAATGAAGATCAAGAAGCCCTCAAAATAAGCGCTTTTTTTCCCAGAAAGCGGGGTGATAGCGTGGAGATTTTTAAGCTGTTTGGCCGGATCATGATCGATGATAAAGAAGCACAAAAAAGTTTGTCCAAAACGGATAAAAATGCCCAAACGCTTGCCCAACGTTTGGGCAGCATGATAAAAACAGCTGCTAAGTGGGGAGCGGCCATTGTTTCTGCGGCTGGTGCTGCTGTGGCTGGCCTGTTTGGTTTGACGTTAAAAGCTACTGAAGCGGCAGATGCCATCGCAAAAGGCGCAGCCCGGATGGGTGTATCTACTGATTTTTACCAAGAACTCACCTACTGGGCCAGCCAAAATGGCATTGCACATGAAAAGATGGAGAAAGCCGTTGGTAGTTTTAATCAACGCCTAGGCTTGGCTATGAACGGCAATGAGAAATATGCCAGCGCTTTACATCGTCTTGGTATTAATTTGGACGAAGTTAGATCTGGGACACTCAGCACGGAAGATGCGTTCACTCGAGCCATCCAGACGCTGTCGGAGATGACCAATGAACATGAGAAAGCAGAGTTGGCAACAGAAATGTTTGGTAGCGCCATAGCCAGGGAATTACTGCCAGCGCTCCAAGATGGCTCATTGAGCATTGACGAAGCGAGGCAAAAAGCACATGAATTAGGTTTGGTTCTGGCTGAGGATCAACTTAGAGCGGCCGAAAAGTTCCAGGATTCGTGGGACACTATCAAACGTTCTTTGGGCGCGGCGGTAACACAAATCGGCCTCGATCTGATGCCCATGTTCCAGACCATGCTCGATTGGGTGCTTGAAAATCTTCCTGCCATCCGGCAAATGTTCACGAGAGTTTCAGAAGGTATACAAACAGCTGTTGGCTGGATAGTCGAAGGCATACAGAGTGTCATCGGATATATACGTGACTGGAGGCAGGCGAACGAAGGCGCATTAAGTGCGATATGGGAACGAATAAGCAGCACTCTTCCAACAATCCTAGAGATCTTCAAAAACATTTTTCGGGCTGTTTGGGAGGTAGTCAAAGTCGCATTTGAGATCATACAGACTATCGTTCAGACTGTGCTTAACCTGGTTGTTCCGTTCATCCAAGCCAAGTTAAAAGATATACAACAGTTTTGGCAGGAGAACGGCCAGCAAATTATGCAAGCCGTTCAGAATGCCTTTAAGTTTATCCAGTCCGTCATTGAATTTGTTATGCCGGCTGTTTTGTTCATTATTAAAATGGTTTGGGGGAGTATTCAAGGCATCTTTAATGGGGCGCTTAATATCATCATGGGCTTACTCAAGACGTTTGCAGGTCTCTTCACCGGAGACTGGAGCAAAATGTGGGAAGGGATTAAGCAATTCCTTGGCGGAGCCCTTCAGTTTATCTGGGGCCTTATACAACTGACACTATTAGGGCGTGTAATGCGTATCGTCAGAAGTTTTGCCACGATGTTAAGAAACGCGATTTCAAGCCCGTTTAACTGGATGAGAGACTTCATAAACACTGTGTTAAGCGCAGTAACGTCCAGGGCCAGCAGTTTTGCCAGCGGATTTGTGAACGCTTTTCGAGCGATTCCGAACGGTATTCGTTCAGTGTTGAACAGTGTGATCAACTTCTTCAATCGTATGATAAGAGGGCTGAATAATTTCAGATTGAATATCCCTTCATGGGTGCCTGGCATGGGCGGAAAATCGTTTGGTATCAATTTGAGGCCTATACCTGCGTTGGCCAAAGGTGGTAATATTGTTCAATCAGGACGTGTACTTGTTGGAGAAGCCGGACCGGAGATTCTTGACCTGCCTCGAGGGGCGAGGGTGACACCGCTTGATCGAATACAAGAAGGTGGGAAAATTGAGGTTCTATTAACTGAACTCATTCAAGCAGTACGTGAAGGGAAAAACATTATTATGGATGATTATTTGGTAGGCAAGATTGTTGAAAAGCACATTACAGAAATTCAAAACAGAAACAGGGAAGTGAGGGAGCGCTTTGCCACTTAAAAACTTAACTTTCAACGGGGTTAGAAAGCCATGGTTGTATTTGTTGGCGGGGAGGCAAAAGGCTCCCTTTGCTCCCATGCGTCGCAATTTACTTACTGTACCAGGAAAACCAGGGGCTTATCTGCAATCATCTGAAGTTGAGCCAGTTGTCATCCATCAACCTATTGGTTTTGACGCGACTGATGATGTGCACGCTTTGCAGCTAAAAGATGAATTGGCCACCTGGCTAATTACAGATGAACCTGTCCCTCTGCAATTTGATGATGAACCCGGACGTACGTATTATGCGGTGGTTCAAAATACTTTAGAAGATTTTACGAGGTTTATGAATTTTAGACAAGGCACAATCCAATTTCTGTGTTTGGATCCCTACTCATATGGTCCAGAACTCACTGCCACCTTCCCATCCGACGTGGTTACGCTCACCAACAACGGCACTGCACCTGCTGATCCGATATTTGAGTTGGAAGTCTTGCAGCCAGTCACGTTTGCTCTCATTCAAAATCAAGAAGATGAATATATGATGATAGGCAAGCCGATTGACATAGATTCAATTGTTGTCGATGAATACGAGCTCATTAAGCACGATACAATGAGCACGACAACGGGATGGACAACAGGCGATCAAGTAGATGGCGGCATTGTGACTGGCGAAATGGTCTCACAAGGTAATAGATTTGTTGCCTCTAGTTTTGGTACAGCTCAGTCTGGATGGCATGGACCAGCTCTCAAAACGAGTCTGTCTGAAACATTACAAGATTTTCGAGTAGAGGCTCTTATTGAAAATATGAACGCAAGTGGTGTAGGGCGAGTTGAGATTTATTTGCTTGATGTGAATAATAATGCAATTGCAAAAATGGCGATGAAAGACACTAGTCTCAGCACTCCTCGTAATTTTGGAGAGATCAGAGCCGGCGGGCTTTCGGATGGGAAGTATATCATTGCCGAAAGTCCGATCACTAGCAGTGGCCGGCTCATGTGGAATGACTTCGATGGTATTGTACGTGTAGAACGTGTCGGTAATGAGTGGCTTGCACATATAGGAAAAATAACTGATGGTCGACATCACTCGCGCAGGACGGTACGTTTTACAGATATTGAAGAAAAATATATGCAGCAGGTCGCTCAGATCCAAGTGCATATAGCTACATCGGGTGGACATACTCCAACCCAGATGAGTATCAAAGATATCAAAGTGTGGAAAGTCAATAAGCTTGAAGATAACGAAATCCCATACATTGCTCATCCCGGGGATGTTATAACATTTGATCATAAGTCAGAAGAATTACTGATCAATGGCGAAGATAGAACGGAGCTAAAGGATTTTGGAGCAACCTATTTCAAGCTGAAACAGGGTTTTAATCAGCTTGTGGTATATCCGAGTGATTCGTTCAATGTCAGTGTGCGATACAGGGAGAGATATCTATGACACTCATACACATCACTGACCAACAAAACGATACAATTTTAGACACAATTAGTGACTTTTGGGAAGACACGCACAAAAAACAACTGGACAACCTTGAAACATTCGACTTTGTGACCTTTGCTGATCAACGGTACTCACAACATCTGAGAGATCGGAATCGCGTCATTATCCCTGCTGAAGATGGCGGGTATATAGAATTTATCATTGAGGAAACGGTTCAGAGAATCAATCGGACAAAGGCTGTCTATTCCACAGCCAGCTATTTGGAACTGAAAAAGCAAAAAGTGATCAGTCCACAAACGCTGAGTGGTCAAACAGCACAGACTGCTGTTTCCTTTGCTCTGTCAGGTACAGAGTGGAAACCAGGTACAATCACCTTTGCTGGTATCCGTACTATTCACATTGAAGAGCACTCCAACCCCTACAGTCTGCTGAAGCGGATTGCAAGCGAATTTAACCTTGAACTGAATTTTCGCGTTGAGATTGACTACAATCGTGTGGTTGGCCGCTATGTTGATTTGGTTGAGCGTGTTGGTAGCTGGCAAGGTCGAGAAGTAACTTTTGGGAAAGATCTAATCGGTATCGAGCGCCGCAAAAAAACAGATCAGATTGTCACGGCCTTGGTTGGTATTGCCCCTGAACGTGAGGACGGCACACGGCTTGAGGTGTTTGTAGAGGACTTGGATGCTCTTCAAAGATGGGGGCGCAACGGAAAACACCTGGTGGAAGTGTATGAACCGCAGTCAACTGATCAGGATATGACAGAGGAACAACTCCGTGAATTGACGCAAAAAGAGCTAGAAAAGCGTGTTAATGCTATCGTCGAGTATGAGATTGATGTTGCTGATCTGGAAAACGTCCCCGGAATGGAGAACAAAAAAATCCGTTTTGGGGATACGCTGAGGATCAAGGACGAAGGGTTCAGTCCGCCTCTTTACCTTGAGGCTCGTGTTCACACGCAAGAGCGTTCGATCAAAGACAAGTCACGAAAGAAAATCATCCTTGGTGACTTTATTGAGTATACGGAAGAAGATGTGAAAGCGATATGGAAAGCGTTGCAGCAAGAAATTGCAAAGAAAGTGTCCATGGCACAGGTGATGCAGGTTACGTATGACAAGGAAACGATTGACCAAAAAGACCAGTCTGTGTACCAGGATTCAACATACTATGCTGACATCCAAGCACAACCAGGAAAAGAAGCCAAACAAAAGATTGACACCGATGTTGGAACTGGGACGATTGAGACAATAGAAGGTGCGCAAGAGAAGATAGACAAAGCAATCGATGAGCTTGAAATTGACGACGGAAAGTTTCCCGACATCGTGCCTCCTGTGCCAACAAACGTACAGGCAACCGGACTTTTTCAAAATGTATCAGTCACATGGGACTATGACCCGACTTCATACATTGCGGCGTATGAAGTCTACGCAAGTGAAACACCGGGATTCACACCTAACCAAACAAACCTAGTTTTCAAAGGAAAAACTGGAGGTTTTGTATACGAAGGTGAAACCAACAAAACATATTATTTCCGCGTCCGCGCTGTCAATCATCACGGAACAGCAAGCGACTTTTCGCCACAAGTGTCCGCATCTACTGTACGCATCGTAGACATAGACATCGAAATGGACGCGGTGACAAGTGAGAAACTTGCCAACCTGGCAGTGACTGCCGAGAAACTAGCGAGTGGAGCGGTAGAAACAGACAAAATAGCACCAGGCGCGGTTATAGAGGAAAAGATAGCCCAAGGTGCTGTTACAGCACAAAAAGTGGCAGAAGAGGCTATCAAGTCAATACACATTGAGACTGGAGCAATCACAAATCCCAAACTGGCCAGCCTTGCTGTAACGGCTGAAAAATTGGCAAGCGGAGCAATAGAAGAAGATAAAATAGCAGATTTGGCCGTAAGCAGCGCTAAAATTCAAGATGCTGCCATCACCAACGCCAAGATTGCGAATGCAGCTGTAGGAACTGCTGCAATTGCTGATTTAGCCGTGACGACAGGAAAAATAAGCAATGCGGCAATAACATCCGCAAAAATTGCAGAAGCCGCGGTAGGAACGGCCGCTATTGCCAACCTTGCTGTTACGACAGCAAAGATAGACAATGCCGCCGTTACCAACGCGAAGATAGCTAATCTAGCTGTAAGCACAGCAAAGATACAGGACGGAGCAATCACAAACGCAAAGATAGCAAATCTTGCAGTTGATACGGCAAAAATAGCAGATGCCGCAATCACAAATGCAAAGATAGCTAGTATCAGTGCCGACAAAATCAACACGGGCACATTAAATGCCAATATTGTCAATATCACAGGTACCCTTACCTCAGTAACTATTGACGTTTCTACAGATGCAAGAGTTGGAAACACACTATATATCGGAGACCCAAATGTCACTACAGTTCAAAAAGCTATTAGTTTCGGTAACGCGGCAACTATACATGCCGATCTTGATGATACAAGGTTGGGCATTCAGGCTTTCGGACGAATTGCACTTAGAGGCGTTGGTTCGCAGGGTGATGTCAATATTCTAGCAGCCAGAAATATCATGATCAGTGCCGGAAGTACGATACAATTCGATGGGCATGTAATTGGCCTAAGAGGATCAGAAATACAAACGGATAGAATTTTCGGACTAACAAATCAAGATCGCGTCAACTTCGGTACAGGAAGTTGCGACTTTGACGTGACTGGTGGACATTTACGCCTAAGACGCTCATCGAATGATTATATACGCGTGATGAACAATCGTTTTGATGTTTTTCTAGGCGGCTCTACAATACTTACAGCCCTTGATGATGGGAGCGTAAACGCAAGCGGGGATTTGAGCGTCGGCAGCAATCAAAAATTTACAGCATATGGAAACACAAACTATAACCCCTTGGAGTTTTATCGTTTCGGTCAACAATTTGCAATACGAATGTTTGGAGATACAACAAGGCTAATCAATAACAGTATTGAGTATATGAGATTGCATCATGGAGACGGAACAGTGCAGATAATGAACAATTTTTCCGTGAGTGGCACTAAGTCCGCCGTTGTTGACACCGAAAACTATGGCCGCCGTCTCATGTACGCCGTGGAGGCGCCCGACAACCGATTTATGGACGTGATAGAGACCACACTAACACCGGGAGAACATTGGGTTGATCTCAACCCGATGTTTGCCGAAACGATCAATGGATATAGCGTATTACCGATAGCGCAAGACGGAGGTAATGTACGCGTTTTGAAACGAGAAAGAAAAAGGTTTAAGTTAAGGGTTTCAGGGCTACTTCCCGTGCGGGTAGCGTGTTGGGTGTACGGCAAGCGTAAGGGTTATGAAGACATTTATATGGAAGAGATATATAACGGATAAGAGGAGGAAATTATAAATGAGCCAACAACTGAGCATTGATGCAAATAAGGTGATTGACAATCTAACAACACAGGTAGGGATACAAACGAGCAACTATGCTAAACAAGTTGCACTGTTGCAGGCTCAGGTCCAGCAACTGCAGCAAGAGAACACCGAGCTAAAAAAGAAGCTAGAAGAACATCTGGAAAACAAAGACGCCAAGAAGTAGGCGTTTTTTATTTTTGCCGGAAAGGGGGTGATATGACGAGATCCGAAGCACAAATGTATCTGGACCGTACCAACTGGTACGAGCTGAGAAGATACGTGACCGGGGAGCCGGTTCCTAGAGATGTGGAGAAAAAGAGAGAAGAAGCATACGAAGTGTTAAAGAAAGGAGAGGATGATTAATGCAAAAAACAGACACGTTCTATACCTTTGTGTTAGGAGGCGGCGCGGCAAGCGCTGCTTTTTTACTTGGAGGCATTGACCATCTTGTTGTGGCATTGGCCATCTTCATGGCCATTGATTTTGTCACGGGCCTCTTTGCCGGGACAAGGAAAACAGGAACAAGTTCAAAGCGGGCGTTCCGTGGGATTGTGAAAAAAGGGGCAATGATTGGACTGGTGATCGTTGCTCATCAGCTTGATATTATTGCTGGCACAACGGATGCACAATTTTTGAGAAACTCAATGATCCTTTTTCTGATTGCCGTGGAAGGCATCAGCATCATAGAAAACATGGAAAGATTAGGTGTGCCGATTCCGTCTTTTCTGTACAAGCATTTTGAGCAGATGAAAGATGAGAATGGAAAGGGTGAAAAATAATGCCTTATCGCAAAGAGTTTATTAGCAAAATTGCTAACTTGGCAGTGGAAAACAGGAATAAAACCGGGGTGTTAGCCTCTATTGTAATAGCTCAGGCAATCCTGGAATCTAATTGGGGAAGGAGCCAGTTGACAGTCCAAGCGAACAACCTTTTTGGCATCAAAGGCAGCTATAATGGCCAATATGTAACCATGCCCACCAGGGAGTGGAGCAAGGAAAAGGGTTGGCATACAGTCAATGCACGGTTCCGCAAGTACCCATCATGGAAAGAATCGATTGAGGACCACACTAGGTTGTTTGTGAACGGCGTCAGCTGGAATCGGAATCTGTACAAGCCTGTACTGGAGGCTAAAAACTACCGAGAAGCTGCCCAGGCTCTCCAGGGGACATATGCTACGGATCCACAGTATGCTCAGAAGCTAATCAACCTTATTGAGAGCTATAAACTTCACCAATATGACAATGAGAAGCAGCCTAAGTCAGAGACAAGGCCGAAACCACAGCCCCAAACTCAGCAGACAAGTGGACAGGCCCCAAGTTATCACGGGTTTTATTATACTATCCGGCGCGGAGATACGCTGAGCCAACTTGCCCAGCGTTTTGCTGTACCGATGAGCTTTTTGCAAGGTTTCAACGACATCAAAAACCCGAACCTGATCATTGCCGGCCGTCAGCTTTATGTACCTAAAAGCTACACGATCAAGCCAGGCGACACATTGAGCCAACTGGCAAGACGCAGCCCGAAAAATTATAGAGAATTGGCCAGGATAAACGGAATCAGCAACCCGGATCGAATCATAGCTGGGCATAGTATTTATCTGTAATACATGCCTTCACCCCTTGCACTGGGGTGGAGGCTATTTATTTTTTATGGAAAAGGAGGAAAAATTTTTTACTCAAGCTGTTTACATATGTTAATAGTTATGGTATAATAAAGTTAAGGAAGGAGGTGAACAAAAGGTGGATGTGATACGCGATATCATGGCCACGATTGCAGCCGGATTGCTCGCCTACAAAACCATCCTAGAGATCCGGCAAATGAAAAAGCGCTCCTCCGATGAGGAACGCTAAGCACCAACGGGGAGGGTAACCTCCCCAACCCTACAAATATTATACCACATCCACCAGAAAAATATGAGACTAAGTTCAAGTGACCTACTCTTGATGTTTCTGTTCCTGATTGTCTTGATCGATATTGATTTCAGCCGTTGGACACATTACTTGGTGTTATTGACCGGCGGGATTTGGTTAGGGTTATTTGTTTATAAAGCGTATCTTAGCAGAAAGGGATAAATGCTCATGTATCAGTTTAAAGATCGTGATGATTTGAGAAAGTTTATCCAGGAGAATGTTTTAAACTCTTCTGAGGCCCGGGAGTTCTTGGAGATCTCCCGGGTGCGCCTCAGTCAGATGATTTCAGACGGGAAGCTTGAACCAATCAAAAAGCTGCCAAAGGATTCGCTTTTCTTGAAAGCTGATTTGGAAGAGAAGAAGAAGGAACTGGAGGCACTGCGGAAAAAATACAGGCCGTATGATTAGCCCTCACCCTCGTGGTGGGGGTTATTTTTTGGGAAAAGAGGAAAAATTTTTATTATATCTATTGACTTAAGTGATAAGGTATAGTATAATAAAAGTAAGAAAGGAGGTGATGGAGTGCTGGAGAAAATAGAAACGCTCTTGCGAATCCTCTTCTACATTGCAACGATAGCCTGGATCGTGAAGCAATGGAGAGAACGCAAGAGCGAATGAACTATTGGGCGGCTTAGCCGCCCTCCCTAAAAACATTATATCATATCTCCAGCCAAATTATAATGAACAAAACATTTTTGATGATTTTAGTCACTGGTGCAACAATAGGTTTACAACAAGTCTGGACGAACTTTTTTACTACGGTTTTAATGGTGTTGATGATAGTGATTACTTTGTTTTTCATCATTAAAAACTGGTCCACAAAGGGGAGCAGGTAGTATGTACAAATTCGAGACCAGGGATGAGTTGATTCAATTTATACGGGAGCAGGTCATGACATCTGCCGAGGCAGTTGAGTATCTGGGCGTGACTCGGCAGACTCTCAATTCTTTGGTGCAGCGTGGAAAACTGCATCCGGTCAAAGAGCTGAAAAGGGATCGACTGTTCTTGCGATCGGATCTGGAAGCGCGCAAGAAGGAATCGAGCGAGCTGCGAAAAAAATACCGTCCTTATGACAGCTAGTCCACTTGATGAGGTGGGCTAGCTGTCATATTACTTGCCTACGAAATGTGTGCCAAGTGTGTGCCAAACGCGTGCCGAAAGTTTAAATATAAGCCTAATATACAATCTTTCACAATCGTTGAAAATGCTTATATATCAAGGTTTTTTTGCTTTTAACCATCCTTATGCTTACCTACCTTATCCCCATGGTAAGGAAGAGGTCGCCGGTTCAAGTCCGGCAGGAAGCTCCATACATATTGTAGCCTCAAACCCTTGCGTAGCAAGGGTTTTTTACTTTAATCCATCATAAACCACCTTATCATTGCGTACTATGTAGCATTGTCGCTAGGACTGAGTAATATGTAATGAGGTGGTGTGAGAGATGGATGTGCTAAGATACATTGTCCAAGAAGCTTATATTGTTATCCCGGCACTGTGGGTGATTGGGATGTTTCTGAAGAAAACGCCCAGCTTTGCAGACTGGGCCATTGTATGGGTGTTGCTCCTTGTGGGTATCACCTTTACTGTGGCACTGTTAGGGCCTGGCATCGAATCGGTGATCCAGGGGATCTTAGTGACAGGTGCTGCTGTATTTGGCCATCAGCTGGTTAAGCAAACGAAGGAAGGAATAAAAAAATGAGTTTCCCCGCACGGGGCCAAAGTTAAAAGGCAGTGGGATTTGTGACCCATGCCTTTTTCATTGCTATCAAATCTACATCTGTTCCAGACGTTCAATGCGGCTTTCTATGGGAGGATGGGTGGCGAACCAGTGCACTTTGTACTTCCGCCTGCGCTTTTGCGCCAAAGGATGCACGATATACATCGCTGCCGTTGCCTCATTGGCCCGCTTAACATCAAGGCCTGATTGACTGATTTTGATCAGTGCATTTTTTAAACCAAGCGGGTTACGGGTTAATTCAACGGCTGAGGCGTCAGCCAAATACTCCCTGTTTCTGGAAACCGCAAAATGAACAAACTGGGCGGCCAGTGGTGCCAGTATAATCAGGAGCAGAGCAACGATATACAGGGCGGGATGTGACTTATTGTTTCTTTTTCCTCTCTCGTAAAACAACATTCTTGATCCGATGTCCGCAATGAAGATAATGACGCCAACCAGGGCAATGGAGATGGTCATCAAGCGGATATCGTAATTGCGGATATGTGCAATCTCATGGGCAGCCAACCCGGTAAGCTCTTCACGATTTAAACGTTTAAGCAATCCTGTGGTGAAAGCTACCGCACCGTTTTCCGGTTTAATCCCGGTAGCAAAAGCATTGGGAGCTTCATCAGGGATAATATACACTTTGGGCATGGGAATCCGGGCGGCTAGCGCCATTTCCTCCACGATATTGTACAGCATGGGATGGTCTGCTTTGCTGATCTCTTTTGCTCCAGCCATGCTTAACACTTGAGAGGTGGCACTCAAGTACGTGATAGGTAAGTAGAAACCTAAAATGATAGCGGCAAGAATGATGCCCGA
Organism: Caldalkalibacillus uzonensis; assembly: GCF_030814135.1. Classification (NCBI taxonomy): domain Bacteria; kingdom Bacillati; phylum Bacillota; class Bacilli; order Caryophanales; family Bacillaceae; genus Caldalkalibacillus; species Caldalkalibacillus uzonensis. The sequence continues at coordinate 105,772 of NZ_JAUSUQ010000012.1, forward strand.
AAGATAATCACCGGTTAAGAGCAGACCAACCGCAGCTCCGATCCCTAACACAAGGGCACCAAAGAGCAGCATGAGGAATATGGTGCGGCGTTTGTTTTGTTCAATCTGCTTAAAGAGCATGAAAGTGCCCCCTTAGAATTTAACGGTAGGAACTTCCCGTTCAGCTTCGGGAATGGACAGTTGCTGCTGTGCTTCAAAATTAAACATGGAGGCAATCATGTTAGTCGGGAAAGATTCACGCTTGATGTTATACTCGGCCACAGTTTTATTGTACAGCTGTCTGGCATAAGCAATTTTATTTTCAGTGGCCGTCAATTCTTCTTGCAGCTGCAAGAAATTTTGATTGGCCTTCAGATCAGGATAGGCTTCGGCTAAGGCAAAAATCGACTTTAAAGCCCCTTCAAGCATATTATCTGCTTCGATTCTTTCTTGCGGTGTGCCGCTTAACAATTGACTTCTTGCTTTAATCACCCGGTCCAGTGTCTCCTGCTCGTGCTTGGCATATCCTTTGACTGTCTCCACGAGGTTGGGAATAAGATCATGTCTTCGCTTTAACTGGACATCGATCTGGCTCCAGGCTTCCTTTACCCAATTGCGGTATTTGACTAAGCTGTTATATGAGATAATCACATAACCGACAATAAGGATGAGCACAACAATCCCAATGAGTATTTCCGTCTGTTCGTCCCCTTTACTCAATTTAGATATATATTAATCATACCATAACTCGCCTCTCGAGGGCGTGCCTGAACAGACCAATTACCCAAGATTCTTAGCTTGTTTAAATTGTATGAAAACAGCCGTCCCTCTTTACAAACGGGAAAGTGCTATTTATAATAATAGCGTCTGAAATCATACTTCTCTTTTGTGTGGCCCGTTGGTGAAGCGGCTTAACACACCGGCCTTTCACGCCGGCATTCAGGGGTTCGAATCCCCTACGGGTCACCATTTTTATTTTTCGAATACATATGATGTATAGAATATATGAACCGCCCTTCCTGTTTAAGCAGGAAGGTTTTTTTGTTTTGGCTTGGTTTTTTTGCTTGGTTAAAGAGCTTCCGTGTAAAGCGCACCAAACGTGGATAGTATATATATACAGAAAAGTGTCGAGTTGAGTCACGTTCTTGAAAGGGGATACAATAGGGGCAAAGTACCAAATGGAGGGAGAGCCAGCCATGAACCGCAACATATGTATTCTGGGGGTCCCCATGGATCTGGGGCAAGGACGGCGCGGTGTCGATATGGGACCCAGCGCCATACGCTATGCCCAGGTTAAAGAGCGTCTGGGGAAACTGGGCTATGATGTCCAAGATCTGGGAGATATCCCGGTCCCCAGCATAGAAGAAAGAACGGCTAATGAATTAAATCTTAAATGCTTGAATGAAGTGGTTCAGGTTAATCAAGTCTTGGCCGAGAGAGTGAGCGAAATTGTGGGAGGGGGCCGCTTCCCCTTGGTTTTAGGAGGGGACCACAGCATTGCCATCGGCACCATTGCCGGGGTGGCCAAGCATGTCCAGCGGCTGGGTGTGATCTGGTACGATGCCCACGGTGATTTGAACACGGGTGAAACGTCTCCATCCGGCAATATTCACGGGATGTCTCTGGCTGTCAGCTTGGGCATTGGGCACGAGAAGCTGACGGGGATTGGCGGCTATGCGCCCAAGATCAGGCCGGAGAATGTGGTGATTATCGGGGCCAGACAACTGGATGAAGGCGAGAAGCTGCTGATTCGGGAAATTGGGCTGAAAGTATATACCATGCATGAGGTAGATCGCTTAGGTATGACCAGAGTGATGGAGGAAGCCATTAGTCATGTGACACAAGGAACAGATGGTGTTCACCTCAGTTTGGATTTGGATGGGCTTGATCCCCATGATGCCCCCGGGGTAGGGACCCCTGTCACCGGTGGTCTGACGTACCGGGAGAGCCACCTGGCCATGGAAATGCTGGCTGAAGCGGAGATTATCACTTCTGCTGAGTTTGTGGAAGTCAATCCCATTTTGGACCATAGTAATAAAACAGCCAAAGTAGCGGTAGCGTTCATGGGTTCATTATTTGGTGAAAAACTGCTGTAAATATACTATAATGGAAAAGGCACGGTATGTGGCCGTGCCTTATTCTCATGGGACATGCTGGGTGGTGAATGGCATGGAGTGGGACTTTATAAAAGAATTTTCGGTCATGGATTATCTCACTGAAATTATAGATATTTTGCTGGTCACTTTGGTGATCTATAAACTGATCACGCTCATCAGAGGAACCCGGGCAGTCCAGTTGTTTAAAGGCATGATGGTGATTGTCGCCGGGTGGTTACTGAGCATCTTCTTTAACCTGAAAACGTTGTCCTGGCTCATGTCCCAGGCCATGACGTACGGGGTTTTAGCTGTGATTATTATTTTTCAGCCTGAATTGCGCCGCGCACTGGAACAATTGGGGAGGGGGAAGCTCTTTTCCCGAACCAATCATCTTGATGAAGAGAAGATGACCATAGCGATCGGTGAGACAGTCAAAGCGGTCCAGTATTTGGCCAAACGGCGGATCGGCGCTTTGATTGTCTTTGAAAAAGAGACAGGATTAAATGATTATATCGAGACGGGAATTATCATAAACGGACAAATTTCCTCCGAATTATTGATTAATATTTTTATTCCCAACACCCCGCTGCATGATGGGGCGGTTATTGTACGCAAAGATCAAGTCAAAGCGGCTGGCTGCTATTTACCTTTGTCGGAAAATCCGTTTATCAGCAAAGAGTTAGGCACAAGGCACCGGGCGGCATTAGGCATCAGCGAAGTGACAGATTCCATTTCGGTTGTTGTTTCAGAGGAAACAGGTCAAATTTCATTGTCCAGAAACGGAGAAGTACACCGTGATTTAAGTGAGGAAAAACTGCTGGAAATGTTAGACCAAGAATTACGTGTACCGCTGGTTGCACCTTCTTCTTTCTGGATCAGGGGGAAGAAGCATGGATAAGTTTTTTGAAAACAATACAGCCATGAAAGGCATCGCCTTTTTGATCGCGCTTATGCTGTGGATGATCGTCACGCTTGACCAGGAAGGCAGTACCACAATCCGGCAGACAGAGGAACAGTTAACCATCGATAATGTTCGGGTTGAAGCGGTTTACGATGAGGAACAGTATGCTTTAATGGAGATGGATGAGACGGTACAGGTCATTCTGACCGGACGCAGGGCTTTACTTAACCTGGTGAACTTGCGCCAAGATGTGTATCGCTTATATGTTGATCTGACTGAACTGGGGGAAGGTGAGCATCGTGTGCCAGTCCAGCATGAAGGATTTCCCAGGGAACTCTCGGTTACGGTGATTCCCAGCCATGTGTATGTTGTATTAGAGAAAAAAGAGTCGCGGGTTTACCCGGTCCAGATTGATCTCTCTGGACAACTGCCGGAAGGGTATGAAGTAGGAGAGCCGCTTGTGACCCCTAGAGAGGTGGAGGTGCTCGCGCCTACCTCTGTCCTGGAAGAAATTGCTTCCGTAAGGGGATTAATTAATCTTGAGCGTCTGGGTAGAGAAGGCAAGCAGACTGTCACCTTAAAAGCGTATGACCGCAAGGGGCAGGAGATTGAGGCTCAGATTAGCCCAGATACCGTGGAAGTCACGGTGCCGATTCAAAGTCCAAGTGCCAAGGTCCCGCTCAACATTGAATTGATCAATGAACTTCCGGAAGGACTCAGTCTAGTGGACATCCGCCCAAATACGGAAGCAGTTGAAGTTTTCGCTCCCCAGAGTGTGCTGGACCAACTGGAGGACATACGGGTGACGCTGGATTTATCCACTATAGAGCAAAGTAAAGCCGTGACACTGGATGTTGAATGGGGTGACCATTGGACAGCGGTTAAACCTCAGCAGGTTGTGGTTCATGTAGAAGTGGAACTCGTCCAGGAGCGTCTGTTCAGGAATGTTCCTCTAGAGGTCAGAGGCTTGGCTTCAGGGTATGAACTCATATTTCAAGATCCTGCTGACGGTAAACTGCAGTTGGCGGTACTGGGCAGCGAACAACGGCTCAAAGCCATGCAGCATACTGAGTTGAAAGCATGGATTGATGCCAAGGGACTTAAGGAGGGAGAGCACCGTCTTCCTGTCAACATCAACCTTCCTGAGCATTTGTCCGTTTCTCCCTCATCGGTCGAAGTGGAGGTTCAGATTCGCCCCTTAGAGAAAACTGAAAGCACCATGGCTGATGCTGAAGAAGACGAACAACAGGACAACGAGGATAACGAAGAAGGAGAGTGACCCTCATGGGTAAATATTTTGGAACAGATGGGGTGCGTGGCATCGCCAATACGGAGTTGACTCCTGAACTGGCTTTTAAACTGGGGCGCTGTGGCGGTTACTCATTAACCAAAGAGGTGAATGAACCCAAAGTGGTGGTGGGGAGAGACACCCGCATCTCCGGGGAATTGCTGGAGTCGGCCCTCATCGCCGGTTTGCTATCCATTGGTGTTGAAGTGATGCGTTTGGGTGTGATCAGCACCCCTGGTGTCGCTTATTTGACCCGTGCCCTGGGTGCCCAGGCTGGCGTGATGATCTCTGCTTCCCACAACCCAGTCGAGGATAACGGCATTAAGTTTTTTGGGCCTGATGGGTTTAAGTTAACCGATGAACAGGAGGCAGAAATTGAAGCACTGTTAGATGCGGAGCAGGATAACTTGCCTCGCCCCACAGGTGCTGATGTGGGGATTGTCAGCCAGTATTTGGAGGGAGGCCAGAAATATATTCACTATCTGAAATCAACGGTCGGGCATAGCTTTGAAGGCTTGCACATTGTTTTGGACTGTGCCCATGGAGCCGCTTCATCTTTGGCCCCGCAATTATTCTGTGATTTGGGTGCCCAAATTACCACTATTGGCACCAACCCCAATGGCGTCAATATTAATGACGGCGTTGGATCGACGCAGCCTGAAGCCTTGCAACGGGCTGTCTTGGAACATCATGCTGATCTGGGACTGGCCTTTGACGGTGATGCCGACCGTTTGATCGCTGTGGACGAACAGGGGCGAATCGTTAACGGAGACCAGATCATGTATATCTGTGCCACGGCCATGAAAGAAAAAGGGCAGTTGAAGGAAGACACGGTCGTGACCACCGTGATGAGCAACATGGGCTTTTACAAAGCGCTAGAAGCCAAAGGGATTCAGGTGGTCACGACCAAAGTGGGCGACAGGTATGTACTGGAAGAAATGCTCAAGCAGGGGTATAATCTTGGAGGCGAGCAATCGGGACATATCATTTTCCTTGATTACAATACGACTGGGGATGGCATGCTGTCTGCCTTGCAGCTGGTCAATGTGTTGCAAGAGAAGAAGAAATCTTTGTCTGAATTGGTGCAAGACCTGACGATTTATCCGCAAATGATGGTCAATGTCAGGGTCACGGATAAGCACAGGGTGACGGAAAATGAAAAGGTGAAGGCTAAAATAGCAGAAGTGGAAGGGGAAATGAACGGCAACGGGCGTGTGTTAGTCCGTCCTTCCGGAACCGAACCCCTGGTGCGGGTGATGGTGGAAGCTGAAGATGGCCAGCGCATTGAAAACTGGGTCAACGCCATTGCTGATGTCGTCCGGGAAGAGATGGGTAATGAATAATAATACAACACGGGATCAATATGGAAGTTAGCAGCAAAAGGGGCACGGACAACCCCTTTTGCGCATAAACATAAAAAACAGATAAAATAAGGTCACACTCTGTTAAGGATTGACGAATGAAGAATTAATGGTATATTTAAGAGCGTATTCTCTTTTTAAGGGAATCGCGTATACCATCGTGTGTGCTTTTGACTCAAGAAGAGAAAGGAGGATCGCAGGACTTTTGACACTTAAGCGCCAGGACTAAGGAGAGACGGTTCCTTAGTTGACGAGGTGGAGGTTTATCGAAGCAATCGGCGGATGCCTCCCTGCTGAGGGTCACAGCAGCAAGTCATATACAAACCACAGGGGCAACCTTGTGCTTAAAATTATGACATGACCCGAGATAAAACAACGGAAAAGATAGGGGGATCGTCCCCCTGTTCACAGTTGAATAAGGAGACATTCCCCTATCTTGTGGATAGGAGGAATTTTAACTCATGTGCGGAATCGTGGGTTACATTGGTTTTCGCCAGGCCAAGGAAACCATTTTGACAGGGTTAAAGCGTTTGGAGTACCGCGGTTATGATTCGGCTGGCATCGGCATTGTCACGGACGAAGATGTGGAAGTATACAAGGAGAAAGGGAAAATCGCGGCACTCGAACGTTTGATCCACGGGGTGGAGATAAAGGGCACGGTTGGCATCGGACATACCCGCTGGGCCACGCACGGTGTGCCTAACCAAACCAACGCCCATCCCCATCAAAGTTACAGTGGACGCTACACCATTGTGCACAATGGGATTATTGAAAACTATAAAGAACTCATTGAAACCTACATTCCCAACATCAAACGGGAAAGTGAAACAGATACAGAAATCATTGCCCACCTTGTGGATCATTTCAGCCAGAAAGGCTTATCCACGGAAGAAGCTTTCCGTGAAGTGATTGGCAAGCTGGAAGGTTCTTTTGCCATCGCTTTGATTGATGGGCAGGATACGTCCCGTCTGTACGCAGCCAAAAATAAAAGCCCCCTATTGGCCGGCCTTGGTGAAGGGGAAAACATCATCGCCAGTGACGCGACGGCCATGATTCACGTCACCAATACCTTTAAAGAACTGAAAGACGGTGAATATGTCGTTCTTGACCGCGAGAACTTAGTCATTAAGACACTGGATGGGGACGTGATTGAGCGGGAGGTTTACAGCGTAGACTGGGATATGAGCTCAGTGGAAACAGGTGTTTATGAGCACTTTATGCTGAAAGAGATTGACGAGCAGCCGGCGGTGATTCGTAATATTATCACTCAGTACCAGAATGACCAGGGTCAACTGAACATAGGCCAGCATCTCCAGGGGCTCAAGATTCCCAGCCGCGTCTACATTGTGGCTTGCGGGACCAGCTATCACGCCGGATTGGTTGGCAAGCGTTTGCTGGAACAAATCGCCCATATTCCGACCGAAGTGCATATTGCCTCCGAGTTTCTGTATGACCAGCCGCTGATCGAAGGGGATCCTCTGTTCATTTTTATCAGCCAGAGCGGGGAAACAGCAGACTCCCGGGGCGTGCTTGATCAAATCAAAAAACAGGGCTTCCGCACATTAACGGTGACCAATGTGCAGGGCAGCACCCTGTACCGGGAGGCAGATTATAAACTGCTGACCCATGCCGGACCTGAAATCGCCGTGGCTTCAACCAAAGCGTATACGGCTCAGATTGCCGTGGTGGCCTTGCTCTCTATCTATCTGGCCGAACAAAAAGGCATCGCTGGCTCCATCGACATGTTCCAGGAGCTGCGTACCATCTCTACGGCCATGGATACTTTGAAAGATATGAAAGACAAAGCGAAACACATTGTGGATGAATACTTAACAGATCAACGCAGCTGTTTCTTTATCGGCCGTCTGTTAGACTATGCTGTCTGCCTGGAAGGGGCCCTGAAACTGAAAGAAATCTCCTATATTCAGGCGGAAGGTTATGCTGGCGGTGAACTAAAACATGGTCCCATTGCTTTGATTGAAGACGGGACACCGGTTTTTGTTCTGATTACCGATGAGCGCATTGCCAAAAACATCCGCAGCAACGCTGAAGAAGTGGTTTCCCGTGGGGCCAAAACCTGTGTCATTGCGGCTGAAGGCTTGCATGAAGAGGGAGACCAGTGGGTGCTTCCCCGCGTTCATCCGCTGTTAACACCGCTGGTTTCTGTGATACCAATGCAGCTCATCTCTTACTACGCCGCCTTGCAACGCGGGTGCGATGTTGATAAACCACGCAACCTGGCCAAATCGGTGACAGTGGAGTAAGGAATAAGATCGAGGGAAAACCAGAGGAAAAACTGGTTTCCTTCGGTCTTTTTCATTTGGAATCAAACCGATCTTCCAATTCGGGAATGACTTTTTTTAATCAAAAACGGGTCAAAATCGGTACAATACAAAAATTATGGAATACAAAACAACCCAAAGTACCCCACCCTGTAGAGGCATTATCTTATACTTTAAAAAAGTTATCTCGTTCTACCTTGCAGACTCTTAACCCAAATCGTTTATACCATTCAGCTTTCCCTTTTTTCTGTGCAACTTGATGCATTGCATTATCTTTCCAATTCTTTATTGCATTTAAGGACTCCCAATAAGAAACCGTAATACCTATGCCTTCTTGGTCACGGACGCTTTCTACACCTAAAAAACCTTGTTGTTTAGAAGCCAGCTCTACCATCTTGTCTGCCATTTTTGCGTATCCCTTATCTCCTTCAGTACGTTCAGATGTAAAGATCACAGCATAATAAGGTGGTTGTGGAGTTTTGGCAATTATACTCATAGGTTCCTCCTTAACATAATGAAATATGTTATCTTTTCTCCAATTTATAATAATACAACCCTTGTCCGTGTAGTTCTGACCTATGGAAAACACATAATTTATCTGAACATTTGCTTTGTCCCGATGCTTACCTGGCGTTTTTACCGTATGGACAACAATATCACTGACTAGTGATCGAATAATTTCCCCTTTCTCCTTATAAGACAATTCCCCTTTAATTCGCTCTCTTAACTCCTGGAGTATTTTTTCAGCAGAAGTCAATCGGTTTTTCACTTCTTGGTTTTGCTCGGTTTCTACTTGCAATTGACTTAACTTTTCTAATCAGTCCTGTTTCTCATCATTAATCTTTTTTAACTGCAACTCAACATCTTCTGAGGTAATCAGGTTCTTTCTAAACAAGTCAAGGATACTTTGCTTTTCATTTTCTTTTGCTTGATGACGTACAATATTTTGTGTAAGCACTTGAAAAAATAAAAATAGGTAGGGTATCCTCGGAATTGTCCAGATTCCATAAGAGAAAGGAGTACCC